>JAUWHT010000237.1 GCA_030605745.1 Pirellulales bacterium
CCTGCTTGGCCGTTCGGTCAGCGAGTAGCCGCGCGGGTGTCCGTGATTGGAAGTGTGGCACTGCTTCGCAGAAGCAGTGCTGCGATAACTCTACGGTTTTGGCGGGGCACTGCTTCTGCGAAGCAGTGGCACACTGGCGGCCGGTCCGTGCGGCCAGGTGGGTGCAAAAACGTGACATCCATCTTTTGTGCGTAGTATCGTTCGGGCCTCGGGCAAAAGGTACGGTGGCCAATTCTTGATCTTGAAATCGGCCGGCCGGGATGATATATTTGTTTATTAAGGAGTAGCATATTCCCATGCGGACTAAAGGAAACAGCATGAGTCAGATTCGCGCCGCGGCCGATCAGAAGATTCTGTTTCTTCCGCATGCGTTGCGTCAGATGTTGCGTCCGGATCGTATGATTAGCAGAGTGGAAGTGCGCCGTGTGATAGCCGAAGGGGAAGTGTTAGAGGATTATCCTGAGGATGCCCGAGGGCACAGTTGCCTGCTTCTCGGGTTTGGAGATGGTGAACGTCCCATCCATGTGGTATGCTCACCCAAGTATGACTACCTTGCGATCATCACGGCGTACATTCCGGATGAGCACAAGTGGTCTGAGGGTTTCAGAGAAAGGGTAGAGAGATGAAATGCATTCATTGCCAGGGCGAGATGAAACGCAGCACGACCCCTTTTCACGTCGACCGCAAGGGGTGTCACCTGATGCTGGACGCTGTCCCAGCATGGGTGTGCGAACAGTGCGGAGAGGCGTATTTTGAGGAGAAGGAAGTCGATGCCGTCCAGGATCTTGTCCGATCTGTGGAGCAGAAGGCCAAAGCACTGGCCTTGACGACGCAATCTTGAAATCGGCCGGCCGTGATAATATATTCGTTCATGCCTCGCGCAAAGACGCCAGGATGCAAAGGATGTCTGGTTCAGTTGGCTGAAGCGCGCGGCAGTGGGAGTTTTGGCAGTAGGCCTGGGGGTGGGGATATTTGCCAAAACTCATCCCCGGCGCGCCGGGGCGTGAAACACACCAGAGAGTGCCGGCGAGACGCCGGCGTTACGATGTGCTAGTGTGCCGGCGAGACGCCGGCGTTACAACGTCCAACAATTCTGGCGTCTGTATTGCCGAGGATTAGTCGCCGCAAGTTAGTGTTAGGCAGTAATTTACGACCGCACAGGGCGGTCGATGGGAATTTATAGACCGGTGAAGCATACGTCCATAAACACCAACAATTCATAAAACCCCTGGAAAACGCCACTTGCAGGTGAACGTACAGGGGATTAGGCTGTTAGGGATGTCGAGTTCACGCACCTAATAGCCTAGTATCCTAACGGCCTAACAGCCTAATGTGATTGGTCGCTTTTGGCCTTGGCTTTGGATTCCCCGGCGGGCGGTTCGTACTCGAACTCTTTCCATACCATGGGACGGCGGAGGTAGGGTTCTACGCGCAGCACGACTTCGCCGTTCTGGAAGATTCGCACTGTGCCGTT
This sequence comes from Pirellulales bacterium, assembly GCA_030605745.1. Classification (GTDB taxonomy): domain Bacteria; phylum Planctomycetota; class Planctomycetia; order Pirellulales; family Thermoguttaceae; genus JAUWHT01. Next base: position 1,475 of record JAUWHT010000237.1, read on the forward strand.
GCTTTGGCTGACGGTGACCGCCACGGCGTTGGTCGCGCGGCTGATTGCGGCGGCCGCCCAGTGCCGAGCGCCCAGCCCCTTGGATAACGTCACCTCCGCGGCCGAGCAGTCGAGGTACCGGCAGGCCGCCTCCACGGTGCCGACGGCCGAGACGATGATCGCCCCGTCCATCTGCGCGATCTCCTTGATCCCCTCGCGTACCCGGTGGTCGCTCAGGTTCCGCTCCTTGCGACCGTAGCCTCTGACCGGGTCGAATCCGGCCGGATGGCTGCATGTGAGTACCTTTCTGGCGTCGCCCACCACGAACAGTGTGCCGACCGGCTTGCCCTCGCGACCTTCGCGGCCGATCTCCACCGCCAGATCGACCACCATCTTCAGGGTGTCCAGCGGCACCCGGGTCTCCAACTGCCGCAGATCGCGCCCGGTGAGCCGATTCAGGTGCTCGTCGAGGTTGATCACGCTTAGGGAATCGATCGTATCGGCATCGAAACCGCTGTACAGGGCCACCACGCAAGAGCCCGGCGCCAGAATGTCGTCGGCCACCGCTTCCAGCACGGACTGGGTAAGGCGTTCGTAGACGGGGCTATCGGGCATGTCGAGCCGGACGCTGGCCAGTCCCGCTTTCTCGGCCCCTTCGAGCTGCTCAGCCGTGTCGGCAGCCACCAACAGCTTCTCATCTCCGGCCATCTTTTTCAGCCGCTGCCAATCGGCCGGACCGTCCAACAACAACAGAATCGCATCCGCCTCAGTGGACGCCGTCAACCGCCGGGCCAGGTTGCAAAGGGTCCTGAACTGCTCGGTGAAGCGCAGCGACTGTATTCGCTCACCGCGTGCCTGGCTGCGGTTTTCCTTGTTGACGGGAAGCTGCCGGGATGGTGTGCGGCTGCCGTGTTGCGGATCGCGCCAGCGCTTGCCCAACGAAGCCATTTGGAAACCTCCCTGATACCACTCTATGTTACGAGTTTTCCTGTTCCAGAGCAACCGCAACGCGAGATTGGATAGCTACCAGTAAGCTGTGGGGCTGGGGACTCAGGGCTCGGGGAATTGATGGTTGCCCTCCAGCCCCGAGTCCCGAGCCCCGAGCCCCGAGTCCCGAGTCCCGAGCCCCGAGTCCCCTAATCAGAATACGAAGAGACCGCGTAGTCGTTCGGCGACCGAGACAGGCCGGCGAGGGGGCGGCGGATTGCCTGCAACGTATTGACGCCACCGGTTGACGTCGTTTCCGAAGTTCTCGCCGGTGATCTTGCGCAGCGACAGGACGGCCCGGTACTGCATGGCCGGGTCTTTGTCTTCCAGGGCCGGAGCCAGTGCGGCAACCGCCGCCGGGTCCTTCGAGTTACCCAGCGCCAGTGCGGCCGCCAGCCGGACGTCGATGTCGACGTCGCCGCCGAGCACTCCGCCCAATACGGCCACGGCTGCCGCATCGCCACGGCTGCCCCAGGCCTCGACCGCGGCCATGCGAACGTCCACGTCCGGATCGCCGAGCGCGGCGTGAAGCACTGCATCGGCGGCGGCGCTGGGATATGCACCGAGCGTGCGGACAATCTCGGCCCGGATTAACGGATCCGCCTCTGTGCGGATTCCTTGGGCCAGCTTCGCCGCGACCTGCTGTTTTTCGTCCGGTTTGCTCGACGGGCCCCTTTCGGCTAGTTCTTGCAACTCTTCGATCCGTTCAACCGGCGAGGTAATGCCAGGCAACTCGGCCGACTGCTCCTCTTGGAACGGCATCCAGGACGGGACCCCGCCCAACTCGGCGCAGCCGGCAGTGCCGAGCACCAAAACGGAGCAAAACAACGTCAAGAACCGTTTGCCGCAAGCGCCGTCCATCGATGGTATCCGCCTTGGAGTGGGCCGTGGGCAAGGGGTATCCCGAAGACGAGAGGCGGGACTATAGCATGGGCATTGACTTACGCCAAGGCGAGTCAGCCGAAGAATGTTGTTAATTTGGGTGGGTTGTGTATAATGGAAGGTATGCGACCACATCAATCGGACTTCCGTCAATTGCCGATTCTCCTTGCATTGTGTCTCGGCTGGACGGGCTCGGCGCTGTGTCTGGACCATGTGACGCTGCACCGCGACGGTCGGGATATCCACGTCGACGGCCGGCTGCTGGTCACCGCCGAGGACGGCGGCCTGTTGCTTCAGTCCCGCGACGGTGTGCTTTGGGCGGTTCCCCCGGAGGAACAGGTCCAGCACACCACCGACGACGCCCCCTTCAAACCGTACACTCGCGAGGAGCTGTCGCGGCGATTGTTGGCCGAGTTGCCCCGGGGGTTCGACGTACACCGGACGGCACACTACCTGATTTTCTACGATACATCGCGGGCGTACGCGCAGTGGTGCGGGTCTCTGTTCGAAAGACTGTACCGGGCGTTCACTAACTATTGGACCCGCAAGGGCTTCGAGTTGCACGAGCCGGAGTTCCACTTGGCGGCGATTGTGTTTGCCGATCGCAATTCGTACATCAAGTTCACCCGTCCGGAGTTGGGCAATGCGGGGCAGTCGATCATCGGTTTCTTCAGCCTGCGCACGAACCGGATGACGATGTACGACCTGACCAAGATCGAAGCACTGAGCCGCTACCGGAACCGAGCCGGCACGAGCGTACAGATCCGCGAGATTCTGTCCCGGCCCGAGGCCCTGCGGCAGGTGTCGACAATCGTTCACGAAGCAACACATCAGATCGCGTTCAACTGCGGGCTGCATACCCGTTACAGCGATTGCCCGGTGTGGTTTAGCGAGGGCGTGGCCGTATATTTCGAGACACCCGACCTGCGCAGCTCGAAGGGCTGGCGGGGCATCGGGGCGGTGAACCGGCCGCGGCTGGTGCGGTTCCTCCAGTACTTGCACAACCGGCCGGCGAACTCGCTGAGCACCCTGCTGGCCGACGACAAGCGTTTCCGCGATCCCAAGCGGAGCCTCGACGCTTATGCCGAGGCCTGGGCGCTGACGTACTACCTGCTGCGGCAGCACCCCCAACAATACGTGGCCTACCTGAAAATGCTTTCTGAGAAGAAACCGCTGGTGACCGACGGGCCGAAAAAGCGGCTGGAGCAGTTTCAAGGGGTATTCGGCGAGTTGAGGCAGTTGGATGCCGATTTCCTGCGGTATATGCTGCGGGTCCATTGACAGGGAGCAGGTGAGTTGTTGCGAGGCGGGGGATGGATTATACTAGAAATAATAGGTGTAGGGTGGGTGCTCGCACCCACGCGTCCAAGAAACTACGCCTAAATGGCCACGAGTTCGCGTGGGTGCGAGCACCCACCCTACTTTTTTACTCCCACCTTAAAGGAGCCCACCATGTCCAAACGAGATGACGCAAAAACCCTCTCTCGATCCTCCCGACGCGAATTCCTGAAGAGTTCGAGTGCTATAGCAGCCGGGGCGTTGGCCGGCGGCCTGGCCATCGGACGCAGCGCCCACGCTGCTGGCGACGAGGTGTTGAAAGTCGGCCTGGTCGGCTGCGGCGGCCGTGGAACCGGCGCAGCGGTCAACGCGCTGAATGCCGACAAGAATAACAAGCTCACGGCCATGGCCGACGCCTTCGACGATCGGCTGAAAGGTAGCCTGACACAGTTGAAGAAAGCAAAGCCCGACCAGGTGGCCGTGGACGACGATCACTGCTTTGTCGGGTTCGACGCCTATCAGAAACTCATCGAAAGCGGCGTGGACGTGGTGATACTGGCCACGACCCCGCACTTCCGCCCGATTCACCTGAAGGCGTGCATCGACGCCGGCAAGCACGTCTTTGCCGAAAAGCCGGTGGCCGTCGACGCGCCGGGCGTGCGCAGCGTGCTGGCCACGACCGAAGAAGCCAAGAGGAAGAACCTAAGCATCGTCTCCGGACTCTGCTGGCGATACCACAACGGCGTGCGCGAGACGATGAAGCGCGTGCTCGACGGGGCCATCGGCGATATACTGTCTATCCAGGAGACCTACAATACTGGGGCCCTGTGGACACGCGATCACAAACCAGAGCAAACCGAAATGGAGTACCAGATGCGCAACTGGTACAACTTCACCTGGCTCTCCGGCGATCATAACGTGGAGCAGCACATACACAGCCTGGACAAGGCAGCCTGGGCCATGCACGACGAGCCGCCGGTGAGGGCCTGGGGACTCGGCGGACGCCAGGCTCGCAACCGCGATCCCAAGTACGGCAACATCTTCGACCACCACGCGGTGGTTTACGAATATGCCAACGGCGTGCGGGTGCACTCCTACTGCCGCCAGCAAAAGGGATGCGCCAACGACGTCACCGACAAGTTCGTCGGCACCAAGGGCCGCGCCGACATACTCAGGTTCCACATTGAAGGCGAGAACGAGTGGCGCTTCAGGGGTGAGGGCGGCAATATGCTCGATCTGGAGCACCAGGCACTGTTCGCTGCCATCCGCAGCGGGGTGCCGATCAACAACGGACTGTACATGGCCCGAAGCACCATGCTGGCCATCCTCGGACGGATGGTCACCTACACCGGTCAGGCGATTACCTGGGACCAGGCGATCAATTCCAAGGAGGACCTCTCGCCGAAAAGTTACTCGTTCGACGCCGACCCGCCGATAATGCCGGACGCAGACGGAAACTACCCGATTGCCATACCGGGCGTGACGAAGTTCGTCTAAGCTTACAAAGGATTGTGGAGTCGTTGACGTTTCCAATAGTTGTTTAGCCGCCGGGCTTGCCCGGCGCGTTTGCGTTCGAGCGTATTGACACCGACCAACGCGCCGGGCAAGCCCGGTGGCTAAACGGTAGATCAGTTGAACATAGCGAAGCAGTGGCACACCGTGGTGAGAAATGCGGGCTAGATGAGTTCCTGCGGCCGGACCCTCTTCAACTGAGCAATCCTGTCGAAATCGCGATCATAGCTACAGATTGCGTCTGCACCAATCTGGCCGCAGACGGCCGCATGCAGTGCGTCGCGTGCCGTCAACCAATCATGGATGTCCATGAGTTGCCGGGTATCATCAACGACATCTGCCGTGATGGGAACGACGACTTGGAAAACCCGGCGTGCCAGGTCGTATGCGCGGCATCCTCCCTTCCACCGGTTGATGGCTCGGTACCGATGCAGAATCTCCTGAAGCACCTCAGCGTCTATGATTCCTTCGACTTCCTCGAAGGCGATCCGTTGCAAAAGCGTCATACTTGGCTTCTTGTGGTGATGGGCAGCACCGGCTGCGTACATCAAGACGTTAGAATCCACAAGAATCATGGCAACAGATCCTCGGGATCCGGCACCGACTCTCGCTTCATCTGGGCGACGCTTCCCACCGGCAGCGACAGTTCAGACAACTCCTTAACTGCTTGGAGCCGGTCTTCGACTGAAGAGATGCTGTACTGCGCTTTACACGCGGCCCGAACCAGGTGCCCGAGGCTCACTTTCTGCACCCGAGCCCGCAAGGCCAACTGATGGTGCAAGTCGGGCGGGAACAGGATCGTCGTTTTTTTCGTCAGTTCCATATCTACCTCCCTATACGTATACGGATACATATAAGTATATCATCGGACCTGCCCAAGTCAACCCCACCAAAATACCTCACCCGGCCGCCAGGTGCCGCTCTACCTGCCGGATTGCATCGTCGATCTGCCAGGTCCGCTCGGCCAGATCGAGCGACGCCGCATCGGCCATCCAGCGGTCCACCCGCTTCTGGGCGGAAATCACCGTGCTGTGGCTGCGATGGCCGAAGAATTGGCCGATCTCGCTTAAGGCCGCCCGGGTGTGCTTCCGGGCGAGCCACATGGCCAGCATCCGCGGGTGGCTGACCTGCTTTGCCTTGCGGGCAGATTGCAAACTGGCCGGCTCCAGGCCGAACACCTCGCAAACGGCCTTTTCGATGTCACCCAGGCGCACCACCCGGCCGCTGTCTCGGATCATCTCGCCCAGTGCCTCCTCGGCCATCGGCAGGGTGATCGGCCGGCCGAGCGCCTCGCTGGTGGCCTGCAAGCGGCACAGCGCGCCGGAGAGTTCCCGGGCGTGGTTCGTAAGCCGCGAGGCGACGAACGATTGCACGGTGGGCGGGACGTTCACATCGAGCCGGCGGGCCATCTGCGCGACGATCGCCAGCCGGGTAGCATAATCGGGTGGTTCGATGCGGCAGACCATGCCGCTTTGCAGTCGGGTGGTTAGTTCGGGGCCCAATTCGTTCAGCTCGGCCGGCGAACGATCGGCCGCGAAGACCAATTGCCGGCCCTCTCGCAGCAGCGTATCGACCGTGTGTAACAGCTCGACCAGCGTCGCCCGCTTGCCGCAAAGGAATTGCAGATCGTCGAGGATTAGCACTCCAACGCCGCGGTACTTCCGCCGGAAGCTGGGCAGCCCGCTGCCGCGAAGGGCCTCAAGAAAATACGTGGTGAACTGCTCGGCCGAAAGGTATATCGCCGTCAGCTTGCCACGCGACTTTCGCGCGGCGGTCCAGATCCCTTCCAGCAGATGCGTCTTGCCGACACTGGTCGGCCCGTAGATCAACAACGGATTCATCTTACCGGGTTGCCGGGCGACCGTTTTGGCGGAGGCCAAGGCCACTTGATTGGTGTAACCCGGCACAAACGACGCAAAGGAGGCAAACTTCCGCCGCGACGAACCGTTGGAACCTCCGGCCGAGGGTGCGATACCGATTACCCGGCCGCATGGCTGCTGGACGGCGTCGGGTCGGCCGGGACAAATCTGCTCTACCTGGGGATTGGGCAGCCTAGCGTCGACGAGGAATTTCAGTGCCGGGCACTTCCCCAGTGTGTCTAAACACGCATCTTCGATCTGGCGGCGAAAGTTTGCCCGAATCCAGTCCAGGAAGAACCGGTTCGGTACGCCGATGGTTAAGGTATGGCCGTCCAATTCGAGCCGGGTACTTCCGCCGAACCACAGCTCGAATCGTTGCCTACCGACCTTGTCAGCCAGCGCCAGACGCAGGGCCGACACGATTTCCGTATCGTCCGTGATCACTTCCTACGATCCCCGGCGTTTCCTTGTCTTGTCACCCGGTCAGCCATAATTGTAGCATTGCCAGCTTTGCTGTCAAAGGCTTTACCGGCCGCGGCGCGAAGGAATTGCCGATTCGCTCTGCGGCCCGGCGAAATCCTCGGCAAATACGGCCGAGTCGAGTGGGCTGGCACGCAAAGATTCTTCCGACCTCATCGCGCCGGTGGTGGAAAAACTGTTGGGCGGTGAATTCAAGACGTGGAACTTCCTAACATCGCCAGCATCTGCCGGGCCGCGGCCGCCGGGTCATCGGCCGTGGTTATCACGCCGCCTGCAGCAACCCGGGGGAAACCGGCAGAAAGCACCTTGGGGAGGTTCTCGTGGCTGATCCCGCCGATGGCGAAGGCCGGCAGGCGAATCTCGGCCGCTACCGCCCGCAACAGTTCCACGCCGGGGTACTGCTCGAACTGCTTCGTGCCGGAAGGGAACGTCGAACCGACGCCCATGTAGTTGGCACCATCGAGGACTGCCTGTCGGGCCTGCTCGATCGAATGGATCGACACGCCCACCAACGCCTCGGGACCGACCACGGTGCGGGCGTCCTTTACCGAGAGTTCCTCCTGGCCAATATGCACCCCGTCGGCCCGGCCCAGCGCAGCCAGGTCCGCTCGATCGTTCATGATGAACAGTGTATTGCTCTGGTGCGTCAATTCGCGGAGCAATCGGGCACGCTCCAGCAGTCGGCGGTCACCGAGCCGCTTGTCGCGAAGCTGGATCACGTGCACGCCGGCGCCGATCAGTGCTCGGGCCAGCTCGCTGAAATCCTCCGGCGACGAGCGGCCGTCGATCAGCACGTAGAGCCTTGCCCGCTCGAGCTGCCGGAGACTCGTTCGGGTGATCTCCACGGCCCGCCCCAGCGTGTAGCTGCGGTAGCGGAGGTGTTCCAACTCGGCAACCAGATCAGCATCAAGCAGCTTACTGAATTCCTCCAGACTGCGCAGTGCCTCTTGCAGTCGGGCGAAATTGGTGGCGAGCACATCGGCAGTGTCTTGGCGGCGTCGCTCCGAGGGGGTTGACAGTAGGGTGCCCACATCGGTCCGGGTCTCTCGGGCGGCCAGGCGATGCTCGCTGGAAATGCGGCCCAGTGCCGCGGCCAGATCGTGACGCAGTTGCTTGCACCGGCCGGTCAAGTGGCGGTCGTCCAGGACAAATCGGACGTAGTCCTCGACCACACGAAGCGCTTCTCGGGCACGGTTGGCCGCCGCATCGATCACGCGGAGTATATGAATTTGTTCCTGTGGTCTATTTTCCAGCATCATTCCGGCTCGGCCAACAGCCCCAACAACAGCGCCGGTGCCCCCAACTCGTCAGGACCCCCTCGACTGGTCCATCCGGCAGCTTCGGTCAGTGCCCGCTGGGCACCGGGGGTAAACTGGTACTGCATAACCCCTTAAGTCTCCCAGATATTCCAGGTGTCCGCAATGCAATATTAAGGGATTGGGGATTAGGGATTGGGGATTGGAACTTGACTCCAATCCCTAATCCCCAATCCCTGCCTTGATTCGGCGTGTTTTGGGAGTTACAATTCCAAGGCAGTGTGTGCGCAGCCGAAACGGTGGCTGGGAGGGAACAGAACGTCATGCGCAGGATGCGGTGGGCGGCGTGCCTGTGGCCGGGATTGCCACAGCTTTGCTTCCGCGGAAGCTGGCTCGGCTTGGCAGCAGCCGTCGCGGCGGCGGCCCTGCTGAACCTGGCGCTACTTGACAGCTTCGTCTGGTGCGAACTGATCGGGCCGGATTTGCGTAGAGCGCTTTGGATAGCGCTGGGTATGGCATGGATCATTTCGGTGGTCTATTCGGTCGTGTGGAGTCACCGGCAAGCGGAAACCGATTCGACCGGCGACACCTTCAGTGAGGCGCTTGCCCAGTACTTGAAGGGAAATTGGTTCGAGGCGGAACAGGCCCTCGGCCGACTGCTGCGGAGCAATGCCCGGGACCTGGACGCCCGATTGATGCTGGCCACGTTGTTGCGGCATACAGGCCGGCTGGAGGAAGCGTCCGCAGCACTCGACCAGCTCTCGTGCTTCGAGGGTGTGGAGAAGTGGGAGTTGGAGATCCGACGCGAACGGGAACTATTGGCCGAAGCCTGGAAAAACAAGTTCGAGGAAAACGACAATGTACGAGCGATTTACCGACCGCGCCCGGAAGGTCATGCAATTGGCCAACCAGGAAGCACAGCGATTCAATCATGAATATATCGGGACCGAGCACATCCTGCTGGGTCTGGTCAAAGAAGGCAGCGGGGTGGCGGCCAACGTGCTGAGAAACCTCGACGTCGATCTGCGAAAGATACGCCTGGAGGTCGAAAAACTCGTTCAGAGCGGACCCGACATGGTCACCATGGGCAAGCTGCCCCAAACGCCCCGGGCGAAAAAGGTCATCGAGTATTCGATGGAGGAAGCCCGAAACCTCAACCATAACTACGTGGGCACCGAGCACATCCTGTTGGGCCTGCTCCGCGAGCAGGAAGGCGTTGCCGCACAGGTGCTGATGAACCTCGGCCTGAAGCTCGAAGACGTCCGCGAGGAGGTGCTCAATCTGCTGGGCCATGGGATGGAAGGGCCCGAAGGACCGGGACGCAGCGGCGCGGGCGAACAACATCGAAGCGGCAAGTCGAAAACCCCCGCACTGGACAGCTTCGGACGCGATCTGACCGAGTTGGCCAAACAAGGAAAGCTCGATCCGGTCATCGGACGCGAAAACGAGATCGAGCGGACCATGCAGATCCTCAGCCGCCGGACCAAGAACAACCCGGTCCTGCTCGGCGAAGCAGGGGTGGGTAAGACGGCCATCGTCGAGGGCTTCGCCCAACAGGTCGTCGAAGGCAACGTACCCGAGCTGCTGTTCGACCGCCGCATCGTCGTGTTGGACCTGGCGATGATGGTGGCCGGCACCAAGTACCGCGGCCAGTTCGAGGAGCGGATCAAAGCGGTGATGAACGAAGTCCGCCGGGCGAAGAACACGATCCTGTTCATTGACGAGTTGCACACGCTGGTGGGCGCCGGGGGTGCGGAAGGGGCCATCGACGCCAGCAACGTGCTAAAACCGGCGCTCTCACGCGGCGAGATCCAGTGCATCGGCGCCACCACGCTCGACGAGTACCGCAAGTACATCGAGAAGGACAGCGCGCTGGACCGCCGCTTCCAGCTTGTAATGGTCGAGCCCAGCAGCAAGGACGAGACTATTGACATTCTCCGCGGCCTGCGCGATCGCTACGAACAGCACCACCACGTGCAGATCACCGATGATGCGATCGAGGCGGCGGTCGAGCTTTCCGGCCGCTACATCACCGGCCGCTGCCTGCCCGACAAGGCCATCGACGTGATCGACGAGGCGGGGGCCAGAATGCACCTGAAGTCGATGACCAGGCCGCCCAACCTGAAGGAAATCGACGAAGAGGTCGAGCATCTCAACAAGGAGAAGGAAGAGGCGGTCGCCAACCAGGACTTCGAGAAAGCCGCTGCCCTGCGCGATCAGGCCGATAAGCTCAGGAAAAAGAAGCAGACGATCACCCGCGAGTGGCGCGAAAAATCCCGCGCGACCGACGGCGTCGTCGATGAGGACGTCATTGCCGAGGTCGTCTCCAAGATCACCGGCGTCCCGCTCACGCGGCTGAGCACCGAAGACTCCATGCGGCTGATGCAGATGGAAGACGAGCTGCACAAGCGCGTGGTCAGCCAGAACGAGGCGATCAAGTCGATTGCCAAGGCAGTCCGCCGCAGCCGCAGCGGACTGAAGGATCCAAAGCGGCCCACCGGGTGCTTCGTCTTCGCCGGGCCGACCGGAGTGGGCAAATCGCTGCTGGCGAAGGTCCTGGCCGAGTTCATGTTCGGCGACGAGGACGCACTGATCCAGATCGACATGAGCGAGTACATGGAGAAGCACAACGTCAGCCGGCTGATCGGTGCCCCTCCGGGCTACGTGGGTTATGAGGAAGGCGGGCAATTGACCGAGAAGATCCGCCGCCGGCCGTATGCAGTCGTGCTGCTCGATGAGATCGAGAAGGCACACCCCGACGTCTTCAACATGCTGTTGCAAGTGATGGAAGAAGGCCGCCTGACCGACAGCTTCGGCCGTAACGTCAACTTCCGCAACTCAATCGTGATTATGACCACCAACGCCGGGGCGGAGGCGATCAAGAACGAAGCGGCCTTCGGCTTTCAGAAACCCGACGAGGACGCCTCGTACGAAAACATGAAGGAGCGCGTGCAGGAACAGATCGAAAAGGTATTCCGGCCAGAGTTCCTCAACCGCGTTGACGACGTGATCGTTTTCCGCCACCTGACGCACGACGACCTGGTCGACGTGATCGAGATGGAGTTGGCGAAGGTCCGCGAGCGGCTCGGCGAGCGCGGCCTGAAATTGGTGCTTTCGGACGAGTCGAAGAAATTCCTCATTAAGAAGGGTTCCAACCTGGACTTCGGCGCCCGGCCGCTGCGACGAGCGATCGAGAACTTCGTCGAAGACCCCCTCTCGGAGGAGTTGCTCAAAGGCGAGTTCCAGGGCAAGGACACGATCACGGTCCAGGTCAAAGAGGTTGGCGGCAAGAAACAATTGGTCTTCAAGGGCGAGGTCACCGAACAGACCGAACAGATCGAAGAACCCCCGCCGGTTGCCGCAGCCGCCGAGTCATAAAGCCGCGACCGTTGGTCGCGCCCCATATCGCCCATCTTTCGCATTTTCCAAAGCCCAAATGACCGGCAGGCTTTGCTCAAGCCGTATTCTCTCCGCGACGAAGTAACAAGAGGAGTCTTGCGCCCAAAGTGCGCGGGCAGTAGGCCGCCGTGCCGACGGCCGCTAAACCCGGATTATTCAACAAATACGTTTGTTTAGCCGCCGGGCTTGCCCGGCGCGTTCGTCCTGGAGCAAATCGGCCCTCAAACAACGCGCCGGGCAAGCCCGGCAGCTAAACTGCTTAAAAATAGCCCTATGTCGATGAATTCCCAAATCTCGATCCCTAACGATCAAACCCTCTCCGGCGGTCCTTTGCAGGTGGTAGTCGATTGGATTGCTGATCTTGGGGGGCTGGTCGTCGATTGGCTGGTCGCTTTGGGCGACATCGGCTTGTTTGCGCTGCGGACGGCGGGCTGGCTGTTCACCCGGCTACCTCGTAAGGAAACGATCTTACCAAGCTTCTACCAGATCGGCGTACTGAGCCTGCCGGTGGTGGCCCTGACCGGGACTTTCATCGGAATGGTGTTGGTCGTTCAGAGCTATACGCAGTTTCGCGCGATGAACATGGAGACGCAGCTTGGGGCGGTGATCAACATGTCGCTGGTCCGCGAGTTGGGGCCCGTGCTGGCCGCCACCATGCTGGCCGGCAGAGTGGGAAGCTCGATGGCCGCGGAGTTGGGGACCATGCGGGTGACCGAGCAGATCGACGCCCTGACCAGCATGGGCGCCAACCCGATCCATTACCTGGTCGTCCCGCGGCTGCTCGGTTGCCTGGTGTTGATACCTACGCTGGTGATCGTGGCCGATTTCATGGGCGTGGCGGGCGCGGCCTTTTACGCGATCTACCTGTTGGGGATCGACGCCCACCACTACTTGCAGAATTCGCGCGACTTTGTGGGCAACTTCGATCTGTTCGTGGGCGTGTTTAAGAGCCTGTTTTTCGGCGTCGCCATCGCGCTGATCGGCTGCCACCGCGGTTTCAATTGCGATCCGGGCGCCGAGGGTGTGGGCCGGGCGGCAACCTCGGCGTTCGTCCTTTCCTTCGTGATCATCCTGTTGTTGGACCTTATGCTGGGAATCACCCTGGACGCCGTGTACTACATGATCTGGCCCGAAGCTCCGAGACTCTTTTAAGGATTGGGGATTGGGGATTGGGGATTGGGGATTGGGGATTGGGGATTAGAAAGTTGCAATAGCCGGGGGGCAACGCCCCGCGGGTACATTCCCGCGACGCGTTGCGCGAACGGCTATTACAGCAATTTGTACATTCCCGCGACGCGTTGCGCGAACGGCTATTACAACAATTTGTGCGAAAACTACTTCAAGCGGCTGAAGTGTTACTAGCCCCCAATCCCTAATCCCCAATCCCTCCCATGGTTAACGCCGCATCCAACACGAACGCCTCGGGTGAGCCGCTAGTGCGGATCGAGCGGTTGGGGGTCGATTTCGGGCGGCTTAGGGTGCTGCGCGATATCGAGTTGGAACTCTCTCGGGGGCAGTCGTTGGCGGTGATTGGCGAGAGCGGATGTGGCAAGACGGTGCTGTTGAAAACGATAATCGGGCTATTGCGGCCGACCCGCGGCGCCGTCTACTTCGACGGCCGAAACGTAGCCAAACTGAGCGAGAGAGAGCTTACACGCCAGCAGATCCGCTTCGGATTCCTTTTCCAGCAGGCGGCCCTGTTCGACAGCATGACGGTGGCCGAGAATGTGGCCTTTCCGCTGCGACAGCACACGCAAAAGACCACCGATCAGATCAACCGCGTCGTGCTGGCCCGGCTGGCCGAGGTGGGATTGCCCGAAGATGTGCTCGCTAAGAAGCCGGCCGAGCTATCCGGTGGGATGCGTAAGCGGGTGGGGCTGGCCCGAGCACTGGCCATGGAGCCTGAAATCATACTCTACGACGAGCCGACCACCGGCTTGGACCCGATCATGGGCGACGTGATCAACGAATTGATGATCAATACCCGAAAGCGGCATCCGGTCACCAGCGTGATCGTCACTCACGACATGCGGACGGCGCGGAAAGCGTCCGATCGGATAGTGATGCTGTACCCGCTCGATCGGCTCGAGGCGGACGAGCCTCAAATCCTCTACGACGGGCCGCCCACAATGATCGACGCCGCATCGGACGGGCGCGTCTCGCAATTCGTTCGCGGCGAGGCCCGTGAACGACTGATGGAAATGCGACAGAGAAACGGAGGTTGAATCGTGAACGAACGGATGATGCAATTCCGAGTCGGCGTAATGGTCTTGGCCACGTTGATCATCACCGCCATCCTGGTGGTGATGTTTAACGAACCCCGCGCAATGTTCGGCGGAAAGTATACCCTTTGGATCGAGTTTCCCCAGGCCCCGGGTGTTACCGAGGACACGCCCATTCGGAAAAGCGGTATCCTCATCGGCCGGGTCAGCCGCGTGGATCTGGCTCCCGACGGCGGGGCAATTATCGCTGCGAAAATCGACGCCAATCGACGTCTGAGGCACAATGAAGTCTTCCGCATCGTTACTTCCGTCTTAGGTGACGCCACCGTCGAGGTCGTTCCCTCCCGCGACCCACGTGCGCCTGGTACCTTCATCAAAGCCGATGAACGACTCAGAGGCGAGGTTGCCGAGGATCCGCTCCAGGTAATCGCCAACCTGGAAGGTGGCTTGTCCAAAGCAATCGGCTCGGTCGGCGAGACAAGCGAAGACCTGGGCAAAGTCGTTTGCAAGATCGGCAATATGCTCGACAAAAATGAAGAGCGAATCAATAACCTCGTCGTCGAGACCGAAAGAACCGTGAAGGCCGCCAGGCAGGTGGTCGAGAGCACAAACGAACTGGTTAGCGATCCGCAGGTACGCGAGCAACTCAAACAGTCCATCGCCGAACTGCCCGAGGTACTAAAGGATATCCACCAAACCATAAACCGGATGAACGACACGGTCGCCCTGGTGGAAAAGAACCTCCAGAACATGGAGGATTTCACTCGCCCGCTGGGGCAACGTGGCGAGGTGCTGGTCGACCGAATCGATCAGGGGACCCGCAAGCTCGATCTGCTGATGGACGAGATGTTGAGCTTCAGCCGGGCGCTGAACGACCAGGAGGGTACGCTGGGGCAGTTGGTCAGGAATCCGGAATTGTACCAGCGCCTGAACCGGGCGGCGAAAAACATCGACGAGATCACCCGACAACTCAAGCCAATTGTCCGCGACGCCCGGATCTTTTCCGACAAAATCGCCCGACACCCCGGAATTATCGTCCGCGACGCTGTGCGGCCCGGCCCGGGGACCAAATGGTAGGCGGCAGCGGATAGACCGTTTGCCCGCCGACGCCCTGGGGAGGTGGTATGATCTCTGGCCCGGCCGGATTGACCCGGACTGTTGGGGCCGGCGAGGACGGCCCTGTGACTCCGACCGGCTGAATCCCACGCCGAAGCTGCTCCGCCCGGCCTAGCAACTGCTCGGTCGGAACGACCATCTGGGGAGTCAACTGGTCGTGGAAGGTCTGCTGGTCGCGGATCTCGCCCGGGACCAGGTTCTCCGTGACGAAATCCAGCGGCGGAATCTGGTACCAGGGGGCGGGAATCGACTGCATCACGGTCAGCGTTTGGTAACCGTCCTTGACCAGACGGATCTTCCGCTTCCCGTAATAGGTGAAACCATGAGAAACTGGGGTCGTGCCGATCTCGTAGTCATCCACATAGACCAGGGCCCCCGGTGGGCTGCTGCGGATCGTCATTCGCCGTTGCACACAGCCGCTGAGGCACGTGCATAGCGCCAGCGCGAAGACGATCCAGGCAGAAACGATCCGGCCCGAAGCCGGCTTGAAGCGGGAAAAAGACACAAACATGGCGACAAGGCCTGATTGGACGTGCGGTGTTCGGACAGAGTATAGTACCAGGGCGGGAAGACTGCCAGAGCGAAATCGCACGAAGAATCGCACGGCAGCACCTCGGAGATGCCCGTTCAGAAATTGCAAATTGCCTGACTCTAACCTTTTCTATGTGTGGACAATTGAACAGCAAACCGGGCTCGCCTTGAACACCGACATTCGCCATCCTTCCTCTGTTATCACGGAGGAGGGACGAGAATGGACGCTCAACGACGAACCCGGTCGTG
>JAUWHT010000443.1 GCA_030605745.1 Pirellulales bacterium
GAGCGGATCGACGTGACGGCCTCCGCCGGCGAGACCTTCTTCCTGCACGCCTACACCTACGGCGGCGGCGTGAACGACCAGGTCGATTTCCGGGTGACCAACCTTGTCTCGCAAATCGGCAATGAGGTTCACGTGTCGGGAACCGCCGGCGACGATAGTTTTACCTTCACCGCCGGGACTACCCTCGGACTGAGCATCAATGGCGTGGCCTACCAGTTCGACTCCGCCGTGGTTAGCTCCGTTACCTTCGACGGCCTGGCCGGTTCTGATACGGCCGTGTTGACCGGCACCGGCGGCGACGACTACGCCGTACTGCGTGTCGGCTCGGCCGAACTCAGCGGCGCCGGATACCAAGTCCACGTAACCGGCGCCGAAGGCATCGACATACACGGGGGCGCCGGTTTTGATCAGGCGCTGTTCTACGATTCCGTTGGAGACGATACCTTCGTCGCCGGACGCAGTGATGGTGGAATGTTCGGTGAAGGTTTCGTCAACCAGGTCCGCGACTTCGAGGCGGTCCACGCCTACGCCACTGCCGGCGGGACCGACGTGGCCAAGCTGTACGACTCGCCCGGCAACGACACGTTCAACGCCGGCCCGCTTGAAGCCGTGCTGTTCGGCGACGGATTTTACAACCGGGTCAAGTTCTTCGAGGCGGTCCACGCCTACGCCACTGCCGGCGGGACCGACGTGGCCAAGCTCTACGACTCCGCTGGAGACGACACCTTCGTCGCCGATCCCGTTGCCGGCGCACTGTTCGGCGACGGGTTCTACAACCGGGCCAAGTTCTTCGAAGGGGTCCACGCCTATGCTACTGCCGGCGGGACCGATGTGGCCAAACTCTACGACTCGGCCGGAGACGACGCCTTCGTCGCCGATCACATTGCCGGCGCCCTGTTCGGTGACGGGTTCTACAACCGGGCCAAGCTTTTCGAAGGGGTGCACGCATACGCCATCGCCGGCGGCAACGACACCGCCTGGCTCTACGGCTCGGCCGGTGACGATGTCTTCGTCACCGACCCGATCGCCGGCGCCCTGTTCGGCGAAGGATTCTACAACCGGGCCAAGTTCTTCGAGCAGATCCACGCCAACGGTGGTGCCGGCGGTAACGACCGGGCTTATCTCAGTGATTCGGCCGGAGACGACCATCTCCAGGCCGCCGCCGATTGGGCATCGCTCTCCAGCGATAACGCGGTCACCTGGTTTTATGGCTTCGAGTACGTCCGCGCTACAGCCAACCGCGGCGGCACCAACACGGCCGAACTGGCAGCCGTCGACTACCTGCTCCAACTCGACGGCGACTGGAACTCATAAAGCCGCGACCGGTGGTCGCGCCGCTACTGTATTACCCGCGTCAACTCGTCGAGCAATTGTCGGATCATCTGCTCGGTGTGGGTGGAGAAGACCGCCAGCCGCAGGGCTCCCTCTGGGCCGAGTCCCGAGTAGGTGGCCATGTAGGCGATTACGATGCCTCTCTGCATCAATTCGCGCTGTATCCGCTGCATGTTCTCGGCGTCGCCAACGGTCAGGCAGACGATCGGCACGGGCGTGTCGTCGGCCGGAAATCCCAACTCTCGCAGGCCGCTTTTGAGCAGGTCCACGTTTTGCCAAAGCCGCGTTCGCATGTCGGGATTGTCGCGAGCCAATTCCAGTGCCCGGGCGGTTGCCGCGGCGGCTGGTACCGGCGGTGCACTGGCGCCCCCATAGTAGGGCGACGTGGACTTCAACCGCTCGATGAACCGGCGCGAGCCGGGAATGATGCCCCCGAACCCGCCCAGCGCCTTACTCATTGTACCGCAAACAAACATATCCGGCGAGTCGAACAACCCCAGGTATTCGAACGTCCCCCGCCCGTTGGCACCCAAGACACCCATGGCATGGGCGTCGTCGATACACATCAGCGCACCGGGACAATCACCAAGCACGGTTTGATACTCCGCCGCCGGCGCGATCTGTCCCCGTGCGGCGAACACGCCGTCGGTCATCATCAGCGGGCGCTGGGTCGGCTTGAGATTGGCCTTGAGGCTTGTCCGAAGGTCATCTGGGTCACAGTGTCGGAACCGGAACAGCGGCCGGTTGGTCAACCGGGCCGCCTCGAACACGCAGTAGTGCGAAAATTCGTCGACGAACACGGCCTCGAAGCGGTCTTCTAGCGCCAGCACCAAGATATTGTTGCCCACGTAGCCCGACATGAAGTAGAAGGCATCGTCAACGGCAAAAAACTCGGCCGCGCGGCGCTCCACCTCAAGCACCGGCGGTGTGTTGCCGAATGCGGTTCGAGAATTCGCGCTGCCGATGCCGTACCGCTCGGTTGCCTCGCAAGCCGCACGGATCAACTCCGGGTGCCCCTGCAAGCCCAGGTATCCAGTGCCCGCGAAGTAGAGATAACGCCGGCCGTCGATCATGGTACATGCGCCCGGCGGGCTGTGCATGACGGGCATCGGGGTTCCCTCTTACACAAGGCGGCCTGCGGCCCCAACCAAGGAGGTTAAAAGGGATTGGGGATTAGGGATTGGAACTCGACTCTAATCCCCAATCACTAATCACTAATCCCTAAGTAACCTACAGCGCTTCGCACACCAGATCACCGACGTCGGTCGTGCTGTAGCCCATTTTGCCGGCCGACTGGCTTTTCATCTTGGTGCCGGTGATGGTTTGAATAGCCTTCATTACCCGATCAGCGGCGTTCTGATATCCGGCTTGCTCCAGCAGCATTGCAGTGGCGCTGATGGCGGCGATGGAGTTGATCACGCCTTTGCCGGTGTATTTAGGTGCGCTTCCGCCCATCGGCTCGAACATGCTGGTGCCGCCCGGCTCGGGGTTGATGTTCCCGCCGGCTGCCACACCCATCCCGCCCTGGATGATGCCGGCCAGATCGGTGATGATGTCGCCGAACATATTGGTGGTGACAATCACGTCGTAGTATTCCGGGTTCTTGACCATCCACATACAGCAGGCGTCGACGTGGTTGTAATCGGTCTCCACGTCGGGATACTCACGCGCCACGTCTTGGAAGGTCCGCCACCAGAGGTCGTGCCCGAAGGTCAGCACGTTCGTCTTGGCCACCAGCGTAAGCCGCTTTCGCATGTTTCGCTTGCGGGTGTACTCGAAGGCCCAGCGGGTGCAGCGTTCGCAGCCCTTTCGGGTGTAAATAGCCGTTTGCGTGGCGACTTCGTCTGGCGTGTGCTTCTTGAGGAAGCCGCCCATGCCGGCATACAGGTCTTCGGTGTTCTCGCGGACGACCACGAAGTCAATGTCGTCGGGTCCCTTGCCGGCCAACGGGGTCTTGACACCCGGGAACAGCTTCACCGGCCGCAGGTTGATGTACTGGTCTAATCGGAACCGCAACTCCAGAAGTAACCCTTTTTCAAGGATCCCGGGTGCGACCTCCGGATGACCGACGGCCCCCAGGAGGATAGCGTCGAAGCGCCCCAGCTCGTCGACGGCCCCGTCGGGAAGGACTTCGCCGGTCCGCAGGTAGCGGTCGCCGCCGTAGTCGAAGTCCCTAAGCTCGTACTTGATTTGTTCCAGCTTGGCGACGGCCTTAAGGACCTTGATGCCTTCGGCCGCCACTTCCGGCCCGGTGCCGTCGCCGCCGATGACGGCAACCTTGAGTGTATCGTCGCTGCTCACGTCTTGGTTCCGTCATTAGTTCGCGCTGAAGCCAAAGACCTTGGCGATCTCGCGGCCGAGCGGGTTACTGATGAACTTCTTGTGGCACTCCGGACAGAGATCGAATCGCAACTGCTGGTAGATGTCCTCGCCGATCTCATCGCTTTCGGCGTCTTCCAAGCGTTCCAAGATATCCTGGATTTCCTGGAGGTGGTCCCGATCATCGTCCTCGTCGGCTGAGGTGGGGTCGAACGCGGCGTAGACCTCCATCTTGACGACGTAGCGGAGGTCTTCATCGGGATCAAGTTCCCGCTTACACATATCACATGAGTACCGAATCATTGACCCGCTCCCCGTATTCATGCCGGCGACTGCCGACGCCTGAAAGGTTCAAAACATTTATCCTAACGACAAGTGGCAAGCGGTGGCAAGGTGTCCTGGGCGATTTCCAGCGATTTCCCTGGATCCGGGCGGATTTTTCGCGGATTCCCGGCTCTGTGGTCGGCCGGGCGGGACCAGCCCGCTAACACCTCCTCCCATCACGTGCTTTTTTCCCAGCCCCCTCCTTTTCTCAAGCTTGCGGTGGGGCGGGGCTGGCGTTGGGCCGGCGGACAGGCTAAGATAGCTGGATTATTTCGCTGTCGTGCATCAGATGCAAGCATCGGCTTTCCGGACCGGATGTGTCGAATGACCGGGTTGCCGCGGGGAGATTACAGGTGCCAGGGCTTGCCACGGTCGATCGGCGCGTTCCCAGGGCCCACAGGCCGCGGAGGATGCCTGCCCGCGGGCGCCATACCGCAGCCACGCCGCCCCCAGCCCCACTACAGGCAAGCGTGCTGGTTCTTAACCGGAGCTACATGGCCATCCACATTGTGGGCGTACGGCGTGCCTTCGGGCTGCTTTGCCGAGAAGTGGCCGAGGTGGTCCACCTAGAAGAAGGGTCCCGCAATGAAAGAACCTTCGCCAACTACGATTTCCAGTCGTGGCGGGAGATCAGCCAGTTACATGCCGAATTCAAGCAGCCGCACGAGGATTGGGTTCGGGCGGTGAATTTCGAGATCCGGGTGCCCCGGGTCATCCGCCTGCTCGGCTTCGACCAGTTGCCCAGGCAGAAGCTCCAGATCAATCGCCGCAACGTGCTTGCCCGGGACGGGAATTGCTGCCAGTACTGCGGCGGCCACTTTCCCAGCCACCAGTTGAGCCTCGATCACATCACTCCTCGCAGCCGCGGCGGCACGACCACCTGGGAAAACGTGGTCTGTGCCTGCCTGAAGTGCAATATCAAGAAGGGTGGGCGCACCCCGAACGAGGCCAAAATGAGACTCGTCCGCCGCCCTGTCAAACCCAAGCGAAACCCGCTGCTGCTGCTCAGACTCGGTAACCCCAAGTACGAGAGTTGGAGGACCTGGATCGACGGCGTCTATTGGGATTTAGGATTTAGGATTTAGGATCTTGCTTCTCTCTGCGGTTGGATTTAGAATTGATGGTATGGTGTCGGGCCATCACGAGGGGATACACTGCGTGGGACTCTCTGAGATCGACCGCAACTTGCTGGAACGCTGCCTCGGGCAGAAGCCCCGGGCCTGGGAAGACTTCGTCGACCGCTTCATGGGCCTGGTGATTCATGTGATTACGCACACGGCCCAGGCCAGAAGTGTCCGTTTGACCCCCGAGGATCGCGATGACCTGTGTGCTGAGGTCTTTCTGGCAGTAATTGAGAACGATTTTGCGGTTCTGCAAAACTTTCGGGCTGAGAGCAGCCTGACAACCTACCTGACGGTGGTCGCCCGGCGGATCGTGGTCAAGGAGTTGCTGTCCCGGAAAGCGACCGCCCGGCTGGGCGATGGCTCCGCGCAGCAGGTGGCCGAAGCGGTTCCCGACCCGCAACCCGACGCCGAACAGCGACTAAGCAACCAGGAAGAGGTCCAACGACTGCTCGACGGCCTTCAATGGACCGAGGCCCAAGTGGTGCGGATGTACCACCTGGAAGGCAAAAGTTACCAAGAGATCAGCGAGGCGGTCGACATGCCGATGGGCAGCATCGGTCCCATTCTCAGCCGTGCCCGAAACAAGATGCGCCGCGCAGGGATCAACTCGGTAGGCGGTAGGCAGTAGGCGGTTTTCAGCGCAAACGCCCGCCGACTGCGTTCGGCGGGGTAGTGTGCAGTGGCTGCGAAGCCGCAAGCGGCTTTCAACAAGCATCCACGGCAGGGCAGGGGGGAGGGATTTCAGAGGGGAGGGATTTCGGGGAGGGATTTCAGATTTGGGATTGGGCGCCGACGTTTAGCGGTCGCTGGCACGGCGACCTACCGCCAGCCGGCTGGCGACGTGGATGGCTTCGAGCAGGCTGCCGGTTTCGGCTTGGCGCTGCCAGGCGATGTCGAAGGCCGTGCCGTGGGCGACACTGGTCCGCACGATCGGCAGCCCGAGCGTGACGTTGACCGCTCGATGCATCCCCATCAACTTCAGCGCGATGTGTCCCTGGTCGTGATACATGGCCACTACCGCGTCGAAGCGACCATCTCGGGCGTGAACCATCAGGGTATCGGTAGGCAGGGGCCCGTCGAGCCGCAGCCCTTCGGCCAGTCCTCGCCGCACGGCCGGAGCGATGATTGTGCGTTCCTCGTCGCCGAACAGCCCTCCTTCGCCGGCGTGCGGATTCAGCGCACAAACGCCAATCCGTGGCTTCTCGCCCTTCAATCGGCTCATAAACCGGTCGGCCAGCCGGATTTTGGCCAGGATTGCCTCTTCGGTCAGTTCGGCGGACACGTTCCGCAAGGCGGTGTGCAAGGTGACGTGCACCACGGCCAATCCGGCGGGCGCGCGGATCTCGTCGTCCGCGCCCAGGTAGAGCATCATGGCGAAGTCGTCGGTGCCGCACAACTCGGCCAGAAGTTCGGTGTGACCCGGATAGTCATGCCCGGCCAAATGTAACGCCTCCTTGTGCAACGGCGCGGTGGTGATCGCATCAACCCGGCCGGCCAGGGCCAATCGGGCGGCGGTTACCACCGCATCGTAGGCCGCCTGGCCCGCCCGAGCGTCGAGTGTCCCCGGCGCCACCTCGAGCATCTCGTCCGATCCGCAGCGTATGCACGGTATTACGCCCGGGTCAGGCTCGGTCTGCTCGGGCGAACCGATCTCGACGACGTTCACACCGGTTTTCCAAAGCTCGACCGCCCGGCGGAGGATATCCGGATGCCCAACGACCACCGGCCGGCACCACTCGTGCACCACCGTCTCGGTCCACGCACCTACAATGATTTCCGGCCCGACCCCGGCCGGGTCGCCCATGGTCAGTGCGATTCGCGGTCTTGACTCTTGCATCAGCGTATTATACATAACTTTGGACTGATGGACACGTGCGCTTGTGCCGTGACGGAGGATTTCTTATTCTGCAACCCATGCGAGCCTGTGTTCAACGTGTCAGTCGCGCCCGGGTCACCGTGGCCGGAGAGGTCTGCGGTCAGATCGGCACCGGGATGCTCGTCCTGCTGGGCGTGGCAGAAGGGGACACTGAGGCCGACGCCGGGCAGTTGGCCAGGAAGATCGCCGGCTTGCGGATATTCGAAGACGACCAGGAAAAGATGAACCTGGCGCTGGGGGACGTGGGCGGGGCCATGCTGGTCGTCAGCCAATTCACTCTGCTGGGCGATTGCCGCAAGGGCCGCCGACCCAGCTTCGTCGCCGCCGCACTACCCGAACTGGCTGAGAGACTATACCAGGTCTTCGTCAACGCAGTCACCCAACAGGGAATCGAAGTGGCCACCGGCCGATTCCGTCAGCACATGGAAGTCGAGTTGGTCAACGACGGGCCGGTAACGCTGCTGCTGGAGAGCAAGTAGTAGTGGATAGTGGATAGTAACCGGAATACAAAACACGTTCTCAGTCTTCCTCTGGCGGTACGATTTTTTCGAGTGCCTCGATGAGCGGCGGTATGTGGTTCTCCACGATTTCCCGGATTCTGGGAAGCTCGACGCGTGGGTAATCATGCACAAGACGATGACGCAGTCCCATGCGGCGCCGGCGCTGAAAGAGCGCGCCTTTCGAGCGTAGATGAGCATGTCGAGAAGATACGCGTCGTCACGCAACATAGACCACCTCCCGCGAAGTGAGGATCTGCCCGCGTCGGATGTAGTTCTCGCTTTTCTCGACGGCGCGCCTGCTGACCAGATCAACCTTACGGCCGAGCAACCGGGACAGATCGCGCTCCATGTCCATCAACTTGCTCGCCCACGGACCGTAGTCGTCGTTTTGGAAGATGACCAGGAAGTCAACGTCGCTGTCGGACCGGAAATCATCCCGGAGGACCGAGCCGAAGATCGAAAGCTCCACGACGTCATACCGGCGACAGATCTCCCGGACCCCATCCATCGGCAGCGATATTGCAGTTTTCATGCCCTGTCCTCCCTCCGCAAGAACTCACGCACCGCAGTCTTCACATCCCGCGGATCGGATATTCCTGGATATTCCCGGGACACAACACTAATTTTCCTTCATTATGCCGACAACCCGAAAGGCATCATTGCAAGTTACTCCGGCCGTCCCGAGGATTCTTGGGGATTCTCCCCAGGGTGCCACACTACCATCCTCACGGGAGTCCCCCTAATACTCTACCGTTCTCGTCACTCAGCACAAGGAGCGGCCCGTCCTTCCACGCTGACAGGATGATGCGCTCCTTATCGTTCTCGTCGAACAAGGCGAGAGCCGGCCCGTCCTTGATCGCGGACAACTCGGCACGATGTTTGCCATCGGCGTCCACGAGTAGGAAACGGCGGGCCGTTACACACTCCTGGGGCTCGGACTCGCCCGATCCTGGAATCGCGGCGACGCACCCGGCCAGCACTCCGGCTATCCCTGCCAAGACGAGGGCCGCTGTCAGCCATCGGTTCCTCCGCTCCAACTGCGTCAATCGTTCTTCGGTAGTCATTGCTTGGTTCCTTTCTTCCCCTGTTGACATCCCTGAGCCTGTATTATATTCTATTATAGGCAGGAAGGAGACTTGGAAATGAGAAGCACGATCACAATAAGCATTCCCGAAGCGGTAAGGTCGCAATTGGACAAAGCTGCGAAGGCGGATGGTATCTCGCGCAGTGATATCGTTCGCGAGTCGCTGCGTGATTACCTATTCTTGCGGGAATTCCGCGCTATGCGAAAGTCCATGGTCCGCGAGGCCTCGCGCTGCGGAATCTACACGGATCAGGATGTTTTCGATAAGGTATCATGAAAATCGTCCTAGACACCAAATTTTTACCGGACCATCAGACCAATTTCGCCAAGGAGGGTGACCATGCCGGGACCGGGAGAATACGTGGTGGATCGCACCGAAGGAATCACGCGTGTTGAAGACCTGACCTCGAATCAATCAAACCGCTCTCAATTCACCCACAAATTTGGTTTTCAGAAAGTGCAGTGAATTGCAACCCGCCGAACGCAGTCGGCGGGCGTTTATTCCAAGAACCAGATTCCACCCACCGCCCCCCATCACTATCCACTATCCACTATCCACTATCCACTATGCGCGTTCTATCCGGCATTCAACCGACTGGCCGATTCCACTGGGGTAACTACTTCGGCGCGATCCGGCAGTACATCCGGTTGCAGGACGAGGCGGAGGATGCGTTTTATTTCATTGCCAACCTGCACGCCCTGACCACTGTGCGCGATCCACAGGAACTCCGGCAACTCACGCTCGATGCGGCGATCGATCTGCTGGCGTTGGGGCTCGATCCGGACCGGGCCACGCTGTTCGTGCAGTCCGACGTGCCCGAGGTCAGCGAGTTGTGCTGGCTGCTTTTGACCGGCACGTCGATGGGCCTGCTCCAGCGGTGCCACGCTTACAAAGAGAAGAAGGCCCGAGGGCTGTCGGCCGATGCCGGGTTGTTCGCTTACCCCGTTTTGCAAGCGGCCGACATCCTGGCCTACGACTCGGACACCGTTCCGGTGGGCGAGGACCAGGTGCAGCATATCGAGGTCTGCCGCGACCTGGCGGCCAGCTTCAACCACCACTTCGGCGAGACTTTTGTGTTGCCGGCGGCCAAGCTGATCGACACCTCGGCGCGGGTGCCGGGCGTCGACGGCGAAAAAATGTCAAAAAGCTACAACAACACCCTGGAAGTGTTCGAAGAACCAAAAACGCTCAGAAAGCAGATCATGCGGATTGTGACCGATTCGCGCCCCGTGGAAGAACCGAAGGATCCGCAGACCGATCACCTGTTCCAGCTTTACTCGCTTTTCGCCGACGACGCCGGGCGGGCCGAGATGGCGGCAACTTATCGCCGCGGCGGTTTCGGTTACGGCGAGGTGAAAAAGGCCCTGGCCGAGTTGGCCGAGGATTTCTTCGCCGAGCCGCGCGAGCGTCGCCGCGAGTTGGAAGCTCGCCCGGAGCGGGTCAGCCATATCCTCGGCGACGGCGCCGCTGTGGCCCGAAAGAAGGCCGCCGAGGTCCTCCTGCGAGCCCAGCAGGCCTGCGGCGTGAAGCCCGCATAAAGCCGCTTTGTGGTGGGTCGCGCCCACAAAGCCGTGACCGGTGGTCGCGCACATAAGGGGTTTGCTGACAATGGCGCGACCACCGGTCGCGGCTTTATGGGCGAAGCCATCTTCCACTCCTCGTTGAACTTCCTTAGCATGGTGCCATGGAACCGCAACCGGAAACCGCTGAGAACCGACCCGGGCCCGTCGGCGGGGGGTGCTTTCTGTGGCGTAGCCTTGCCATCTGGCTGCTGGCCGCTCCGGCACTGGGCGCGGTGGTGGCCTGGATGGCCGTGATCGCGCAGTCCGAATTCAACTTCGCTCCCCTGGTGATCTTCCCGCTGTTGGTCGGTGTGCTGTTGGGGGCGATGCTCGTCGGCTTGATACGGCTTGGCCAGGCGGGCAACCGGGCCACCGCCGTGGTCAGCACGGTGGCAGCCGTATTGGTGGCCGTCGTCGGAGGGCATTACTTCAGCTATCTGGCCGTCGGCGACGACGCCGAGACGCTGCGGATCGCCCGAGAGGCCTTACCCGACCAACTCAGGGGCCGAATCCCAAAACCACCGGCCGATTTCCTTGGTTTCCTGCGTCAACAGGCCGCCGAGGGCCGGGAACTGCACGTCCTTGACTACAAGGCCACAGGGGTGTTCGCTTGGTTGAGCTGGGTGGTCGATGGTCTGCTGGTGCTCGCTGCCGCGCTGGCCTTAGTAGTCCCGGCGATGCGGCAGCCGTATTGCAACTGTTGTCGAAGCTGGTACCGCGTGATACGTAGTGGCCGGATTGACGGTCAGACCGCCCGGCGGCTCGGCGAGTTAGCCGGCGTGGATACGGGCGACTGTACCGGCCGGGCCCGATACCGGCTGCTAAGCTGCAACGGCGGCTGCGGCCCAACCGCCTTCGAGTTGTCCTGGCAACGGTCCAAGGGTGACACTTCCGCGGTCCAAGCCTGGCTCGACGCCAACTGCCGCAATCGGGTTATGCAAGTGCTGGACGAAGCGAAAGCAGTAGGCGGTAAGCAGTGAGGGGGTGGCAATTCATTGCCACCCTAACGCCGACTGCGGTCGGCGGGGTCGCCGTACCGGCGACCGCTAAACGGCTGAGTTCAATTTACAATTTTCAATTCACAATTTGCAATTGCCAATCCCTAACCCCTCGCCCCTAATCCCTAATCCCTAATCCCTTACCATGTCCGAGATCATTGGAATCGGTACCGACATCACGGAGTGTCTGCGGATCGCACGGATGATCGAGCGACACGGAGAGTTGTTTGTCAATCGGGTGTACACATCCGAGGAGATCACGTACTGCCAGCGCCGCAAGCAGTCGACGCAGCACTTCGCCGGCCGCTGGGCCGCCAAGGAGGCCGTGCTGAAGGCCCTGGGAACCGGATGGAGGCGAGGGATTACCTGGCGCGACGTCGAAATACGCAATGAACCGAACGGAAAGCCGGTCGTGGCCGTGCGAGGTGGGGCCAAAGAAGTCGTCGAACAACTCGGCATCACCAAAATATTGGTCAGCATCTCCCATTGCCGAACCCACGCCACCGCTTATGCAATAGCAGTCGGAGGAAAGGAATAACTGGACTTACACGACAACTCGTCGTTGCCCCACGGCAACAAACTCGGGATGGGGCATTGGCAATGGCACAACAACAAAAGGAGGAAGCATAGATCATGGAACCAACACACTTTGCTCGCAATTATCTCGATAACCTCGCGGAACTGCTCCCAAAGATCGACGCCGATGCGATCACCCGAGCGATCGAGTGGCTCCGTGAGGCCTGTAACCAAGGTCGGACAATCTACTCGTGCGGCAACGGCGGGAGCGCCTTGATCGCTTCCCAGATGGTCGGCGACCTCGTCAAACAGGCTTCGATGGAACGTCAACCACGGTTCAAGATGATCGGTTTGGCCGACAGCACCGGTACAATACTGGCCTATGCCAACGATATGAATTACGAATCGATCTTCGTGGAGCCCTTGAAAAACTTTGCCGTCGCCGGCGACGTGCTGATCGCCATCAGCGGCAGCGGCAACAGCGAAAACGTGCTCCTGGCGGTAGAATATGCCAACCAGATCGATTGCAAGACGATCGGCCTGACTACCTCCACCGGTGGCCGCCTGCAAGAAATCGCCCAGCTCCCGCTGGTTGTGCCGACTGATCACATGGGCCGGCTCGAAGATTGCTTTTTCATCCTGACGCATATTCTGTGCTACGCCTTCATCGATGGTGCATTTTAACGCTACAGAGTGTCATTGCTTCGCAGAAGCAGTGCGGGTGGTGTGGCACCACCCGAGTTTATGCAAATTTGCACAACAATTTTCATAATTTTGCAGCAAAATTCTTGCAATCCCCGTTGCGCCATGATAGGATCATTGGAATGAGAGTGACACTACAAGATGTTGCTGCTGCCGTGGACATGTCCGTCAGCACCGTAAGTCGGGCGCTCAGCGGCAACCCTTCAATCAGCCCGGAAAGCATGACGAAAGTTCATCGCGTTGCGGCCGAGATGAACTATCAACGTCCACAGTCACACAGATATCACGTGGGTGCAGTTTCGCCGCTGACAAAGAAGAACATTGCCGTGGTTCCGTTGGGAATGGACCGGTCGTTGGTGGCGCTGCCGGCAGTGGCTTTCGCACTTACCGGAGTTGAAGCCGCACTTTTGCGGGCCGGTGCCAACGTTCTGCTGGGCCACGTGCCCGACTTGGAGTTCACGCCGCCGAATCTGAAGAACAATGCCCTCGACGGCGTAATACTGGCCGGTGCGTCGCAGGGTGGCCGTATTGCAAGAGCAAGCAGCCCGCTGTTGGACCGGTTGCGACGGTTGCCCTCAGTTTGGGTACTGTGTCGGCCGGTCGGCTGCTGGGGCGATGCGGTCGTCTCGAACGATTTTGCCACCGGCTCGATGGCCGCCGAGTACCTGGTTGCCCGAGGGCATCGCCGTTTGGCGTTTGTCAATCCCAAGCCGGACCACCTGTTGTTTATGCGTCGCGAGGACGGTTTTGTTGCGACTGCCAGGCGGTTGGGCGCGGAGGTTCAGAGTTTTTGCGAGTCGCCGCCGGAGGGTTGGCAACTGCCGCTGAAGCCGCCGCTGCACGTCGAGGCAGTCCAGAAGTTGGTCGACGATTTGCTGGCAGCAAGTCCCCGTCCAACTGCCGTCTTCGCCGCCGCCGACAGCGTGGCCACGCTGGTCTATCGTGCACTGTCGGTACGCAAGGTAGAAGTTGGCCGCCAGATCAGTGTAATCTCGGGCAACAACGATTACTCGCTTATCGCCGGATTACACCCTAATTTAACCACGTTCGATATCCACGCAGAGCAAATCGGCCGGCTGGCCGTCCGCCAGCTTGCAGCGTGCATGGCCGAGGAATATCCGCGACCGGACGCCGAACTAATGATAGAACCGACCCTGGTCGAAGGCGGGTCGGTTGTTACTATCGACTAATTACAGCAAAGCCGCAAGCGGCTGAGAAAGGAAAAACATGAGCAAATTGACACTGAATCGTCGCGAGATGTGCGGGCTGTTGGCGGCCGGACCGGCGGCACTCGCACTTATGTCAACAAAGTCTTTGGCCGCCGATGCGAGCAAGGACAGGCCCAAGGTCTTGATGCCCATTGGCGATGCCACTGAAGCGATGGACACGTTGTATCCGTTCTTCCGGATTGCAGAGGACGGTTTCGAGGTGGTCGTGGCCGGTCCGGAAGCCCGGCTTTACCACATGGTCCTGCACGAGATTCCACCCAACGCCAATGTACCTTGGGATATTACGCAGGAGCGGCCCGGCTACCACATTAAGGCCACCGTGGCCTTTCGGGACGTGGACCCGGCGGATTACGTCGGTATGTTTGTCTCCGGCGGCCGTGCACCGGAATATCTCCGCTACGATAAGGACCTGATGCGTATCACGCGTAACTTTTTCAAGGCCGACAAACCGATCGCTTCGGTGTGTCACGGCATCGAGATCGTCAGCGCCTCCGGCTGCATCCGCGGTCGGATGGTAACCACCGTGGCCAAGTGTGCGTTGGATGCCGAGCAAGGCGGTGCAAAGTACGTCGACCAGCCGGTCGTAGTCGACGGCAACCTGGTCACCGCACGGGTATGGCACGACAATACGCCGCTGATGAAGGCATTCATGAAGATGCTCAACGCGGCCAGAAAGGGAGGTTAGAAGTCATGCTCAATCGTCGAGAGATGTGTCGGCTGCTGACGGCCGGTCCCGCGGCACTTGCCCTGGGTACCGGTTCGCTTGCTGCGGAGAAGAAGAAGCCGTTTACGTTGCGCTACGTTCTTGCCTCGAGCATGTACGGCAAGATGAAATTGGATGACATCTTGCCCGAGGTTTGCAAGACCGGGGCGGAATACATCGACCTGTGGACGGAGTACCACGCCAACCAGCGCGAGCAGATCGACGCGATGGGCCACGACAAGTTCGCCGAGTTGCTCCGGAAGCACAACGTCAAGCTTGGTATGACTACCCGCTACGACCTTGGGCCGTTTGGGCAACAGGACGAGATGCGGGTGCTCTGTAAGTTCGGTGCCGGCTTGGTGGTGACCTGTGCTCCTCGTCCAAAAGGTCTATCGGACAAAGAGAGAAAGGCGGCCGTCAGGCGGTTCGTCGAGCAGATGAAACCGCACGTGGCGGTGGCCGAAGAACTAGGCGTGACGATCGCTATCGAAAACCACCGTGGGTCTCTAATCAACTCACCAGAGACGATACGATACTTCGCTGAACTGGCCCGATCGCCAAACTTGGGCATCGCGCTGGCACCATATCACCTGCCGCAGGATCCGCAACTGCTGGCCGGGCTGATCGAGGACCTTGGACCCAAGTTGGTGCATTTCTATGCCTGGCAACTCGGCCAAGGTTGCGTGAAGAAGCTGCCCAAGCCGCAGGAGTTAGAGCAGATGCCCGGCCGTGGGAAGTTGGACTTCGTGCCGATAGTGGCCGCAATGAAGAAGATCGACTACCAGGGCTGGACCGAGATATTCATGCACCCCACACCACGCGGCATTCCAATCATGCCGACCGTTGGGCAGGTCGCCGAAGAAATCAACCATGCCCGAGAATACCTGGAAGAATGTCTTCGCCGGGTAAACCAATAACACGCCCCAAACTCACCACAAAATTTTCCAAGGGAATTCAAAAATGATCCATACCAAACAGACCCGTCGTAATTTTCTCAAAACATCGGCCGGAGCGCTGGCCGCCGGCGCGACGACGCCGTACATCTTTACGGCCAATGCGGATGAGGGCGACAAACCGAAATCGAAAAACGATCGATTTCGTATCGGAGCCATTGGCATGAAGTATCAGGGCACTCGGATCGCTAAGATGGCCGAATTGCACGGCGACGTGGTGGCCATCTGCGACGTCGATCGCCAGATCGCCGAAAAGGCCAAGGAAGATTTCGGCGGCAAGGCCGACTTGTACGAGGACTACCGCAAGATGTTCGAGCGTAAGGACCTCGACGTGATCACCATCGGCGCGCCCGACCATTGGCACACTGCCATGGCCGTCGACGCCTGCCGGACCGGTTTCGACGTTTACTGCGAAAAGCCCCTGACGCTGACGATTGACGAGGGCAAGCTGCTGTGCAAGGTGGTCAAGGAGACCGGCCGGGTGTTCCAGGTGGGCACCTGGCAGCGGAGCACCGAGCAGTTCCGCCTGGCCTGCGAGATGGTCCGTGCCGGACGCATCGGCAAACTGCGCAAAGTGACAGTTACGCTGAGCAAGAACGAAACAGGCGGACCGTTCAAGATCGAACAGCCGCCGGCATATCTCAATTGGGACCTCTGGCTCGGCCAGACTCCCAAGGTCCCTTACATCAAGGAGCGGTGCCACTATACGTTCCGCTGGTGGTACGAATACTCCGGCGGTCAGATGACCGATTGGGGTGCCCATCACGTGGACATCGCCCAATGGGGGATGGGGATGGACAACTCCGGGCCGGTGGAAATCGACGGCAGGGCAAAATTCCCGCACATCGAAAACGGCTACAACGTCGCCATCGATTTCGAGGTGAAGATGATCTATCCAAACGGTGTCGAGTTGGCCATCAAGGACCACGGCCGCACTGGCGTGATGTTCGAAGGCTCCCAGGGCCGAATCTTCGTCAACCGGCGCCTGGCCGCCGGCAAGCCGGTCGACCAGCTCAAAGACAACCCGTTCCCCAAGGAACAATTCAAGCTCTATCCGCACGACAACTTCCGCGAGGATCGCAAGCCCTTCCCATGGCTGACCAACCACATGGGCAACTTCTTCGACTGCATCAAGACCCGCAATACGCCGATCTCCGACGTGGTCAGCCAGCACCGCTCGGTCAGCGTCTGTCATTTGGGAAACATCTCGATGCGTCTGGGCCGCAAGCTGAAGTGGGACCCGGAGAAGGAGCTATTCGTCGGCGACGACGAGGCCAACGGCATGCTCAGCCGCGAGCAACATAAACCGTACCAGATCGAGGCGTAGAATAGGGCGTTTAGAATAACTGAATATGCATTCCAGAGAAATCGTTCGACGTGCGATCGGATTCGACAACCCGCCGCGGCTGCCGTTCTGGCAACATTGGAACCACAAGATGCCGGGGTTTCCGGACGACGTGTGCAACATTTGGGGAATGGATCGCCAGGAAGCCGGTTGGTTCTTCGATACGCCCGGTGCGGACGATTGGGGCCGCCAGTTCCGCCGTCAGTTCGCCCGGTCTCGACGGACAAGTCGCTGTTTCCATCAACGTGGCACTCATGATGTGCCACGAAATACCCAAAATCGCCAACCGCCGCTACGTCAGTTTCCCCTGTAACCCCACCAACGCACGGGTTCGACGAACGCTTACAAAACAAGCCTGTCGCAACTTATTGCTACGACAGGCTTTAGGAAAAGTCGGGGCGACTGGATTTGAACCAGCGACCTTCTGACCCCCAGTCAGACGCGCTATCCAGACTGCGCCACGCCCCGAAGTTGTTCTACGCCAATCTTACCCCTAGCCAAGTAGTATTGCACATTCACCCTGGGGTTGCAACGGCTCTGCAAAACTGGGTCCCCTCGTATTTCGGGTGGGAAACGGTGAAAATGGATGGGTGGAATCCCATGGCTGGCTGGACTGCCGCCTGAATCGCCGATAGACGGTGTTTTGTTGAAAAGGAATCGCGTCTTGGCCCCTTTCCCAGACCGACTCGATGCGGCGATCCGACGGCGTGGAAACCCGGTCCTGGTGGGCCTCGATCCCCGGGCGGAGATGCTTCCCGAGGGCATCCTGCCGCAGGGGATAAACGCCGATCCGGACAAACAGGCCAGGGCATATGTGCAGTTCTGTCGAGGGGTGATCGACGTGGTGGCTCCGCTGGTCTCGGCCGTGAAGCCGCAGGCTGCGTTTTTCGAGCAGCTCGGGCCGCCTGGCATGGCCGCGCTGGCCGCAACCATTGAATATGCACAACAGATGGGTCTGTTGGTGATCCTCGACGGGAAGCGGAACGACATCGGCTCGACCGCCGCAGCCTACGCGCGGGGGTTTCTTGGCCCGGGCGGGCAAAGCGCCTGGGGTGCCGACGCGATGACCGTCAGCCCCTACCTGGGCGACGATAGCCTAAAACCGTTCGTCGAAGTGGCCATCGAGCGGGGCGCGGGGGTGTTCGTGCTTGTCAAGACGTCCAATCCAGGCGGCGGCATGTTTCAGGACCTGGTCGCCGACGGCCGGCCGCTGTATCGGCACGTGGCGGAGTACGTGGAGCGGCTGGCCGCAGAAACGGTCGCGACATGCGGCTACGGGGCGATTGGGGCCGTGGTCGGGGCCACATACCCCGAGCAGTTGGCCGAGTTGCGGGCCGAGATGCCGCACGCCTGGCTGCTGGTGCCCGGCTTCGGCAGCCAGGGCGGTACTGCGGCCGACATGGCCGTAGCGTTCGATCGGCGAGGCACCGGGGCGATCGTCAACAACTCCCGCGGCATCATCTTCGCTCATGCCCGCAGCCCATACGCGGAGCGCTTCGGCCCGGCACGCTGGCAAGAGGCCGTCGAGGTGGCCACCGTCGAGATGATCGAGCAGCTTCGGGCAGAGACCCCGGCGGGGAAGCTGGACCAATAGCCAGGGGATAACGTCCCGCGGTCGCGGCCCGGCACGCGTTGCGTGCCGGCTATTGTCAAACAGACAATTCAGAACCAATAGACTTCATGTCGCGGGTGCTGATCGCTAACATGCCGTTTTCCAACCTCCGCTGGCCGAACATCGGACCCAGCCTGCTGAAGGCTGCGCTGGCACGGCGTGGGATCGGCTGTGATCTGGTGTATTTCAACTTCGATTTCGCCGAACGTGTTGGCCTGGAACATTACTACTGGCTGGCCGACCATTTCGCGTTCGTGCTGGGCGGTGAACGGCTGTTTGCGAAGCACTACTTCGGCAACGACCTGCCCGACGATCAAAGCTACTATCGCCACGTGTTGCTGCCGGCCGATCCCGAGTTGACCGAAGCGGATCGCCGCGACTATCAGCAGACTGATCGGCACATCGAGCCTTTTCTGGACCACTGCACCTCTTCGATCGATTGGTCGTGCTACGAGATTGTGGGTTTTGCCGCCTCGTTCCAGCAGACGATGTCCTCGATGTGTCTTGCCCGGCGGATCAAGCAGCTTCGGCCCGAGGTGAAGATCGTCTTCGGCGGGGCGGCGTGCGAAGGTGAGATGGGAATCGAGTTGCTGCGGCAGTTCCCGGCGGTCGACTACGTCTTTCTCAGCAAAGCGGACCTGACGTTCCCGCCGCTGGTGGAGGAAATCCTGCAAGATCAGCCGATCGAATTGCCGCCGGGCGTGGTAGGCCGCCAGTTGTGGGAGGCGTCTCTGACGGCGACTGAACCGCTGCCGCCGGCGCCCGACCCGGGCAAGTTCATGGTCCGCGACATGGACGGCCTGCCTTATCCAGACTTCGACGACTACTTCGAGCGGCTGGGGCGCAGCCCACTGCGAACCGAGATCGAGCCGCTGCTGTTCTTTGAGACTTCCCGCGGTTGCTGGTGGGGGCAAAAACACCAATGCAAATTCTGCGGCCTCAACGGCAGCATGCTTAGCTTCCGCAGCAAGGGCCCCAAGCGGGCCGTCGACGAGCTGCGATACCTGGTCAACCGCCACGACGTACACCAGGCCTGCTCGTCCGATAATATCCTCGATCTGAGCTATTTCGATAGCTTTTTGCCCATGCTCAAGGAAGCCCAGCTTGATCTGTCCTTCGGCTACGAGATGAAGACCAACCTGCGGCGGCACCAGGTTGAGACGCTGCTTAGCGCCGGTCTTGGCGCGGCGCAGTTGGGTATCGAAACCTTCATCACGCCCGTGCTGAAACTCATCGGCAAAGGAACCAATGCGGTGCAGAACGTCCAGGCGCTGAAGTGGTTCTCCGAGGCGGGAATCGAGGTCAAGTGGAATATCCTCTACGGCTTCCCAGGCGAGAACCCCGACGATTACGCGGCGATGGTCGACCTGCTGCCTTCGCTTTACCACTTAGCGCCGCCATCGGCGGTGGGCCTGGTGCGGATGGACCGCTTCGCCCCCTACTTCGAGGACCCCGCCGCACACGGCATGGTCAACGCGCGTCCGAATCGGGCCTTCAACCACGTGTATCCATTTCCGCCGGAAGTGCTCGCCCGGCTGGCGTACTACTTCGAGTACGACTATGCCGACGGCCGCAATCCGCTCGACTACGCCGCGCCGATAGTTCGTGCGGCCGAAACCTGGCAGGGACTCAAGGGGATCGTTGCGCTTCGCTACTTCGACCGCGCAGATGGCGTGCTGATCCTCACTGACACCAGACCCTTTGCCGAAACCTTCCAGCGGCGCCTGACCGGGATTGAGCGGGCGGTGTATCTTTTCTGCGACGCGGGTCACACGCTACAAAAGATCTCGCAGTACGTTACCGAAGTTGCCAATGGCCGACCGCCCGACGAGTCGACCATCCGAGAGATGCTCGACGATTGGGTCGACGCCCGGATCATGGTCTATCTCGACAACCGCTACCTCAGTCTCGCCCTGCGGTCGGCGCCAGATAACCGGTAGATATGTACACTGGGCATCGCAATCTGCAAGCACTGCCCGGCACACCCCGCCGAACGCAGTCAGCGAGCGTTTGTTGCAGAACTCAAACCACCGCTACTGACCACTGACCACCGGCTACTCCCAACTCGCTCTCGTCGCCATGATGTAACCTTCGTAGGCCCATCTTAGCACGTCCGGCTCGGCCGCATCAACCGCCGCAGTCCAGCCGGCAATACTCGCTGTAAGGAGTACGATAATTGTTAAGTCGTTCATTGTATTGGGCGCCGGCTGTTTAGCCGTCGGGCTGGCCCGGCGCGTTGGCGGGTGTTAATGCTCTCGAACACCAACGCGCCGGGCAAGCCCGGCGGCTAAACTATACTATTCCTCAAACGTCCGCACGTCGACGGCCGTTCCCTTGCGCTCGGCCGAGACGTAGGCGCTGTAAATTGTCGAGATCGAGTCGGCGGCCAGCAGGCTGTCGCTTTCCGCCGGCTGGCCGTAGGCAATTGTCTGATAGAACGCCTCGGCCTCCTGCGGATATCCGGTGATCCAATCCTCGTCGGGCGCAGTGGGTGCCCAGCCCTGCTTGGTTCCGATCTTTTCCACCACGTAGATGTCCTCGAAGTTTTCTTCGACCGGGTTGTAGGTCTGCATGCTTGTGTTGGGGTTGATGTTACAGACGGCCCGGTGGTTGTTGGCACAAACCTCCAGCCAGTTATGGATTCCGCCCAGCACGATGTCGGAGGCGAACACGTCGGCCACGGTGCCGTCGGTGAACTCCACGTGCATGTGCGCCAGATCGTCGATGTCGTGGTAGTTGCAGCGGATGTGACCTTCGTCGCGGAAGTTCTCCAGCCGGGTGATGGCGTGGGTCCGTGCGGAAACCGTCTTCGGCCGGATGGGCACCCCGTCGCGTGAGCGGCCTTCCACGCGCTTCAGATACAACGCGGCACTGAGCGGATGGCAGCCCTTGCCGATCAGCGTCCCGCCGCCGCAGAACTTCCAGAATGCGTACTCCCGCGAGTGCGAGCCGCTATGGGCCTCCTCGGCGTGAATCCAGAGCACCTGCGCGCCGGTCTTCTCGATGATCTCGCGTTCCTTCTGGATCGCCGGGGCATAGACCCAGTTCTCGGCGTACAGCAGCCTGCCCTTGCTCTGCCGCTCTGCCTCGAGGATTTGCTCGACACTGGCCAGTGCCGCGTCCAGTGCGTTTTGCTTGGGGAAGCGATCGCCGTGAAACCCCTCGGTCCCGTCGCCGAAGTACCCAGTGAGCGGCTTCTCGCAGATGACGAACTTGTCGCGCTTCAGTCCGGCCACCGAGACCGGCTCGTGCGCCACCGGCGGTACGCAGACGTGGACCACATCGACCTCGTCCAACAGGGCGTCGAGGTTATCGAAGAAGCGGATATCGCGCTTCCGGGCGTACGCCTTGCCGCCCTCGGTGTCGATGGAATATACGCCGACCACCTCGATGTTCGTCCCGTACACCTTCTGGACTGCTTCGAAGTGAAAACTGGCGGAAAACCCGGAACCCACGATCCCGGCGCGGATGGTTTTCTTCATCATGGTTCACCTTAGTTAAGGAGGGTTGGCGTTTGTCCCGGCCTACAGGTTCACGGGCACTCCCCGCTCGGCCAGGTACTCCTTCATTTGCCGGATCGTGTATTTTCCGAAGTGTGCGATGGAGGCCACCAGTACAGCGTCGGCGTGTGCCCGGGTGATCGCCTGGTAGAGGTGCTCGAGCGTTCCCGCCCCGCCGGAAGCAATCACCGGTACGCTGACGGCATCGGCAATTGCGCGGGTCATGGGGATGTCGTAGCCGGTCTGCATGCCGTCGGTGTCCATGCTGGTGGGCAGGATCGCACCGGCGCCGAGCGATTCGGCCTTGGCGGCCCACTCGACGGCGTCGATGCCCGCCCACTCGGTGCCGCCCCGGACGGTTACTTCAAACCCCGAGGGCAGCTTGTCGGACTTCCGCGTGTCGATGGCCACGGTAATTCTCTCCGAGCCGAATCTCTCAGCGGCCTCCTGGATGAACTCGCCGCGGCGCACGGCGGCCGTATTTATCGAGACCTTCGAAACGCCCATGTCCAACAGGGCCTGGATGTCGTCGATCGTGCGAATGCCGCCGCCGACTGTCAGCGGGATGGCGATCCGGTCGACCGTGCGCTTCACCGCGTCGAGCATCGTCTGGCGGTTTTCGATCGTGGCGGTGATGTCCAGGAACACAAGTTCATCCGCGCCCGCATCGCTGTAGGCAGCGCCGTTTTCGGCCGGATCGCCCACGTCCTTCAGGTTGATGAAATTCACGCCTTTGACCAATCGGCCGTCTTTTACGTCCAAACAGGGAATGATTCTGCGATAGTCCATCAAGTTTTCCTTTTCTAGGGCTGTTAATCGTTTAGCCGCCGGGCTTGCCCGATTTTCCGCAGGTTGGTGTAACGGCTAAGTAGAGTAGTTGTTTGATTGGGTTAGAGTCTATCGTTGTAACTTCTGCGCGCCGTGCGCGCATCTTGTACAGTACTTGTTCACCACAC
>JAUWHT010000434.1 GCA_030605745.1 Pirellulales bacterium
CGGTCAGATCGGCTGCCGCTTTGCGGCTGTTCAGCAAGCGTGGCCTCCATGCTCGCCATGCTTTACACGAATCCGCCTCCCACGGCCAGACCAAATTGCCACGATTTCACCCTCCCCAGACGGGTTCGGCGAATGTTTACGATTCGGCTACACATACGCGGGGATGGCGACGTGTGTCGCCGTACCGGCGACGGCTGAACGACGCGGCTACACACGCGCGGCGATAGCGGTGATAGCAGTCTTGCTGGCTGGTCTGCTGGGCGGCTGCGCAGTGGACAACAGAAGGGAACCGAGTGTGGAGATCGCTGTCGGTCCGCCGCCGGCGCCGGGATTCTCACCGGCCATGGTGCGGTTGCCGCCTGTCTGGAGCGTGGCCGACGGACCGGGCATTACAATCGCACAAACGCCGTCGGACTACAGTCAGCCGATCGTAAGGACTTCGTACAACGAGGCGAACGAGGCGGACTCGGACGCACACAGGTTCGACTGGCCCGGTGACAGCCCAGTCGAAATCCGAGTGCACTCCGGCGGGGACTCCGGGCCGGAACTCTCCGAGCCGGAAAGCTTGCCGGCGCCCGAGGGTTTCGCACCGATCACCTTGCACTTGGACGACGTGGAGGTGCGCAAGGCGCTGGAGATGCTCAGCCGCCAGGCGTTGGTGAGCATACTGGTTGCACCGGATGTAAAGGGTCGGGTGACGGCCAACCTGGAGAACCTGAGTTTTGACGATGCACTCGACGGTATCCTCAGGGTGTGTGGCCTGGTCGCGCACCGCGAGAAGCAACTGGTCTTTGTGTACACACCCGAGACTGTCCCCCAGTCGGAGCGTGCCATGCGGGTTTTCCCGTTGGATTACCTCTCGCCCGAGGACGTGATGAAGGCCGTGGGAGGCTTGCTGTCGCCGGTGGGGTACGTGGAGAAGGTGGAAAGCAGCTCGGACGACAACCGCAAGACACAAAACGCGGTTGTGGTGGAGGACTCGCCGGACAACCTGCGCCGGATCGAACGCTGTATTGCCGAAATCGATCGACCCCCGCGCCAGGTGTTGATCGAGGTTCACGTGCTGGAAGTGGCCCTGGAAGACGACCTGGAGCACGGCGTGAACTTCGACAACTTGATGCACATCGAGGGCAATACCCCGGACATAATGACCCGGGGATTCGCCAGCGCCGTGAAACCGAAGGACCTTCCGACGGGTGAACTTGCCAGCGCGATACTGAGTTCCACGGCGGGTCCCGCGTTCTTCACTAGAATCGCCGCAGAGAATCTTGCCGCAGTAGTTCAGTTACTGAAGACAACGGCCGATGCCAAGACCTTGGCTGCACCCCGCTTGCTCGTGGTCAACGGTCAAGAGGCCCAAATCCAAATCGGCGAGAAGCTGGGATATCGCGATACGAAAGTACAGACACAGACTTCCACAACCGAGGCCGTCAAGTTCCTGGAACTCGGCGTGGTGCTGAGGGTCACGCCCTATATTACGAGGGACAACCGGATTCTGATGCAGGTTAATCCGCAAGTGGCCACCGGAAGGATCAACCCGGATACCGAGCTGCCCGAAGAAGAGACCTCTGAGGTGGAGACAAATGTGCTGCTGGAAGACAGCCAGGGGATGGTTATCGGCGGATTGATCAAGGAAAAGGACCACGAGACGCAGCAGAAGGTCCCGCTGCTGGGCGACCTCTGGCTGGTTGGGCGGCTGTTCCAGAAGCGCAAAGTTGAGAAACTCCGATTCGAGCTGATCATCATCTTGCTTCCACGGGTGCTCCCATACCTACCCGAGGACGAATTGCGGAATCAATCGAACGTCGCCCGCGCTTCCTCCCCCTTGTTCCACGGTCCGCTCGAGCGATGTCCGCGACCTTGGGAACCCAAGTTGCCGGACGCGCGGCGCAGACCATAAAGCCGCTTTGCGGTGGTCGCGCCACCTTCCTATGGGGGCTGCCGATTGGCCGTGCGCTCCGCCGGTGCAGCGGCGGGGCCCAATTGACGAGCAAGCACCCGCTCGATCACCGCCTCGGTGATGTCCACCGCCGTGTCATAGTCTAAAAGGACACTGTCGTTCTTGGTGACGACGACTGACAGGCCCTTTTCGCGGGCCACTTCCCGGGCGATCGGTCTTACTTCGCCGCGAAAGTGTTGCGCGAGCTGCGCAGTGTGGTTGGTCAGATCATTCCGCGCCTGCTGCCGGACTTGACTCAGGCTTGCCTCGGCCTGCTGCTGCATGTTGACCAGTAGCTGGGCTTGCTCCCGCGTGGGAGTCGGGCCAAATCCCCGCTGCTTCTCGACGAGTTGCTTCTCATACGACGCCTTCGTCGTGACCAATTGCTGGTTGAGCGAAGTTTCCCGTTGCTTGATCGCGCCGGCCATTTGCTTGTCGAAGCCTAGCCGACGGGCAATCGCGTTAAGATCGATGACCGCCACGGCGCCGATACCAGGTCCGCTGTTCATTCCGGGAGCCGGTGTTCCAGCCGAAGTGTCGTTCTTACTCGTACAGCCCGCCGCACACCCGAGAAACATGCAGCCGACGACAATCAGACTCAAAGCCAAACGCACGACGGACTCCTTTCCGGAAAAGGGCTGGGAGGTTCCAGTTGGGGAAGCATACTGAGAACCGCCCGCCGGGTCAACGTGATTTCTCCTGGTGCAGCGATTCAACGATCCGGTCCGTGGAGTTGGCGTAACATATTGGCCTGCATAGCTTTACGACGATACGACCACAATGCTACCCCAAACCGCTAAAGTGTAAGCAGA
>JAUWHT010000459.1 GCA_030605745.1 Pirellulales bacterium
TTTGGGAGAGGGGCAGAGGGTGAGGGCGGCATGGATCACACCGCAAATAGCGGGGGTTTCTTGCCGAATAACCCTCACCCTAACCCTCTCCCGGAGGGGGAGGGGACTCGCATCGGTAATTTCAAAACACGTTCTAAGGAAAAGCTGGAACGCGTTATGAAATCCGGAAATCTGACCCCGAAGGAGGTCGCCAGAGACGATGAGATTCGCCGCAAGGTGCAGCGAGAGTTTCCGCCGGCTCGCCCACTCATGAACGTACTGATCATCGGCGGCGGGGGGCGGGAACATGCCCTGGCTTGGAAGATTGCACAGAGTCCCCGGGTAGATCGGGTGTTTGTGGCCCCGGGCAACGCCGGGACGGCACGCGATGCCGAGAACGTAGCCATCCCGGGCGACGACTTTGCGGCCTTGATCCGCTTCTCCAGGCAGAACGCAGTCGGGCTGACAGTGGTCGGGCCCGAGGCTCCCCTGGCCGCAGGTATCGTAGATGCCTTCGAGGCGGAAAAGCTCCGCATCTTCGGGCCCAGTAAGACGGCCGCTGAGTTGGAGGCCAGCAAAGTCTTCTGCAAAGATCTGCTGCGGGCCGCCGATGTGCCTTCGGCCGAGTACCAGGTCTTCGACGACCCGGACGATGCGATAAAATTCCTCCAGGACCGCGAGGATGTGCCGATCGTCGTTAAGGCCGACGGACTGGCCGCCGGCAAGGGGGTGATCGTTTGCCGGGGTCGCGACGAGGCACTCGACGCGGTCAACAAGATCGCCCGGGAAAAGGCGTTCGGCGCTGCGGGCAACCGGCTGGTGATCGAGGAGCGGCTCGACGGCCAGGAGGCCAGCGTGCTGGCGATCACCGACGGCCGCACACTGGTCACCCTCCAACCTGCACAAGACCACAAACCGGCCTGCGACGGCGACACCGGCCCGAACACCGGCGGCATGGGCGCTTACTGCCCTGCCCCGCTGGTCGACGACGAAATGCTCCACTGGGTTGAGCAGCACGTGCTGGTGCCGACCGTGCACGCGATGAAGCGGGCTCGGCGGCCTTTCAAGGGTGTGTTGTACGCCGGGCTGATGATTACCAACCAGGGACCCAAGGTGCTGGAATACAACGTGCGGTTCGGCGATCCCGAGTGCCAGCCGCTGTTGATGCGGCTAAAGACGGACCTGGTTGACGTGCTCGAGGCGGCCGTCGCCGGGCGGCTCGACCAGATTGAACCGCTCGAGTGGGACCCGCGGCCGGCGGTCTGCGTAGTGATGGCCAGCGAAGGCTACCCCGACAGCTACACCAAGGGCCATCCGATCCGCGGCCTGGAAGAAGCCCGGGAGTTGCCCAACGTAAAGGTTTTCCACGCCGGCACCAAGCTGTCCGACGGCCGGGTGGTAACGTCCGGCGGTCGGGTGTTGAACGTGACCGCGTTGGGCTCCAATATCGCCGTCGCAAAGCTCAATGCCTATACCGCCGTAAAGTGCATCCGCTGGGACGGCGCCTGGTGCCGGAAAGATATCTCCGACAAAGCGCTGATGTAATAGCACAGACGTGAGTCTTCTTCGCTGAGGTCACTTCGGCGGAATTGCCGGAAGTCTCTTCAGGGTCTTGTTTGCAGGATCCACCATAATTCCTACGGATTCCAGCGCCGTGACCCCCAGGAGCGGTTCAGAGTCGGGTTCACCGAAAATGACGCGACCGGCAGTAGTCTCTCCCATGAATTCAATCCGTACCAAACCGTACGGATATTCCTTAA
Organism: Pirellulales bacterium; assembly: GCA_030605745.1. Lineage (GTDB taxonomy): Bacteria > Planctomycetota > Planctomycetia > Pirellulales > Thermoguttaceae > JAUWHT01. The sequence goes on from JAUWHT010000459.1 coordinate 1,740, forward strand.
CGGTTCCGTCAGCGAATTCATAGGACATTCTGCCTTCCCGGCACACGCCGATCTTCTCCAACTCGTCGCCCGGAGCCATGGAATCAGTGACCCCGGTATCCACCAGAAAGAGGGCTTCATAGCTCGCTTGAGGTCTCTCGAAGCCCATAAGTCTTGTGGTGACTTTAATCAACGTCCAAATCCTCCGCATAGCCCGGTGGGAAGGGGTTGTACGGCTCCTCGACCGGTTCTTCTTCGGTCAACTTTTTCAGGGCCGACTCGCCGCCGAACTGGCGAATCCAGTAGTTGACGTCCTCTTCCAAGAGCGGAACAAGCGGCCGGGTCGGGGCGTTACGAGCCTGCTGCGATCGCTGTTGCCGCCGGTGGACGAGTTGCTCATACCAGACATCGCTGTCGGTTGCAGCGGCCCTGCGGCGTCGGGCGGCACGCTGGAGGCGATGGTCGCTGGAGACGACCGTCAAGCGACGTGGGGCCGAGTCTGCCCGGATCAACTCCTCGATCAGGCTGTCGGCGTCGTCATATTGCGAGGCGAACCGGACCGTCAGGCCGCGGTGTTTTGTCACCAGCGGCAACCCCGGCGGCGGGTTATGCGCGTCGAACACAACGGTCGTTTGCGGGATTTCCTTCAGATCGAGCGACTCGGCCAGGAAGTTCAACAGCGCCAACCGCGACCGTTCCAGGCTTCCCGGCCCCACACCCCGGCCGATGATGCCGACTGCACCCAGCAGGTTGTAGCCGTCGATGAGCAGGGACATGATGAAAAAGATCACAGGAACAACGTTGATCTCACGGCGAATTCGGCGTGCTGGTCGGGTTGGGCGTGGCGCTCAACTGGGAGAGGACTTGCAGCAATCCATTTAGATGCGCCATGCGCGGGCCGAAGCGATCGATGAATTCGTTGAGCATGAATTCGCCGTCCAACAGGTTCTCGAAGTTCCCGTCGATCTCTTGGGTCAAGTTGTCGAGGAACTCGGTCTGGACCTTACCCAGTGCTTCGGCGGCTGCCCGGCAGCTTCGGGCCAGGTGCGGGTTGGCCTGCTTCCACTGCCCCAAGTCGTTGGCCCGTTGCTTCTGCGTCGTACCAAGCTGGTTGATCAATTCCTCGAGCAACTCGTTCTGTCGGTCCTGGCCGGCCAGCAACTCCCGCAACAAACGCGTCTGTTGGTTGTCCCGATCCGTGGGCTCGCGAGACGAAGCGGTGTATGCGCCTTGGGCAACATCGATCTGACTGTAGAGTGGCGCTCGGGGCCGTAATTGATCTTGGCTCATGAGACCTATTCCTTTCAACTTTCAGTATAACCAGGAAGTGGCCTTCAAGTCGAGCGTCTGGACAGAGATTCTTTCGTTCGGCTCCGCGATCCCCCCGAATGGGGGCGTTATCAGCCGCCACACACTAAAGTCCCAAGCACCTCCTGCCCGATCCACCTGAAAGCCTTACGTAATCGCGTAATCGCTCGCAAATTTGGCGAATACGCTGAAGGGCACGCGAAAACAAGGGAAACAGAGGGCCCCATGAGTTCCGCTGATGCACAGCAAAGACCCGCCTTGGGCTTCCTGACCGCCTTGGACCACCCCCAACACGGCCTGTTCGGGGGTTACCTGGTTCTGACCACGGCCGGACGCCCGATCGAATTCCACTGCACCGCGCCAATCAAGCCGAACCGGGCCCAGCAGATCCTCTACGGACCGACGCTCGAATCGTTCCTCTACGGCGAGCAGATCGGCCAGACATTGCTGGCGAAGGCGAAGACCGAACCGTTCTTCGTATGCACCGATCGGCAGCCGGTCCTGGCAGTCCGCCAGCACGTATCGCTACCGGTGGCCCTGGTTCTGCCGTGCGACGACTCGGCGGCCGGTCCCACCGGCGAATTCCGCCGGCTCGACTCGGCCCATCCCGGCGGGCTCAGTCCGAACGGGCCTAGCCTGGTGACCTTTCAGCTTGGCCGAAACTGCCTGGCCGTACCCGAGCAATCCGACGACGATCGCCGCCTGATTACCGAGCGATTTTCCGAGTTGGCCGAATCGTTCGACCTGCTCGAGCCGTTTACCCGCATCCGCGAAGCCATCGAAGAAGCCCAACAGGCAGTGCGATAATGCAAGAAGACAAAGTTGCTCTTGTACAATTCAGTTGGCACGCGCCGCCGCGACCGACCGTCACGAGCATCGATCTGCGGTTCGGGGTACCGGACGTACAGAGCATCCGGCCGAGCCGATTTTCGCCGCGAGTCGTCTCGGTTGATATCTGTCGGCCGGTGGTTGGCGTGCGGAGTTTCGAGTTTGCGGAGCCGTGTTCGACTGCCGCTGTGCCGGACGGTTGCCCGGCCACAACGGCCGGCTCGGATCAACCCGTTGCGGCAGGGCGGCCTGCCGGCCCGACTCGCATCAAGCCGCCCGGCGACCTGATCAAGATCGAGGACCGGCTGCGCTACATCTTACAGCCGTCGTTGCAGTCGCTCTTGGCCGAGCGGTCGCTTAGGTTTCCTTGCCGTCCGTTCCCGTACCAGTTCGAGGGGATTGCATTTTTGTATCCCCGGCACGCGGCGATCCTGGCCGACGAGATGGGCCTGGGCAAGACAATGCAGGCGATCACGGCGATCCGCCTGCTGCTCCGCTGCGGCGAGGTGCAAAGCGTATTGCTGGTTTGTCCGAAGCCGCTGGTGACCAACTGGCAGCGCGAGTTCGAGTTGTGGGCACCGGAGGTTCCCGTGTCGCTGATCGAAGGCGACCAGGTCAAGCGCGGCTGGCAATGGCAACTACCCGACGTGCCCGTGCGAATCGCCAATTACGAGCTGCTCTGCCGTGACCGCGAGTTGCTCGAAAGCCGCGACGGCCAGCGCCGTCCGCGTGTGCGCTTCGACCTAGTCGTGCTGGACGAGTCGCAGCGGATCAAGAATCGCGCCGGTACGACCAGCCGGGTCTGCCGCGCGATTTCGCGCAACCGGAATTGGGCACTGACCGGCACCCCGGTGGAAAACAGCGCGGAGGACCTGGTGGGTATCTTCGAGTTCCTCGCGCCGGGCTTGCTCTCGACCGAGATGAAACCGCGGCGGATGGGCCGCACCATCAGCGACCACGTGCTGCGGCGGACCAAGGAACAGGTGCTCAGCGACTTGCCGCCCAAACTGTTCCGCGACGCCGAGCTGGACCTTTCACTCCAGCAGCGCGAAAGCTACAAGCTGGCCGAGGACGAAGGCGTGCTGCGGCTGACGGAGATGGGCGACGCGGCCACCATCCGGCACGTCTTCGAGTTGGTCTTGCGGCTGAAGCAGATCTGCAACTTCGACCCAGCCACCGGTGCCAGCTCGAAGCTCGAACGGCTCCAGGCCGACCTGGAAGAGATCGCCGCCAGCGGGCGGAAGGCGATCGTCTTCAGCCAATGGGTTTGCACACTGAAGCGACTTGCCTGTGGACTGCACCACTTCGGCCCGCTCGAATTCCACGGCCAGGTCCCGTCCGGTCGTCGCGACGCAGTGATCCGCCGGTTCCGCGAGGACGACCGGAAGCATTTGCTGTTGATCAGCTACGGGGCGGGCGGCGTGGGGTTGAACCTCCAGTTCGCCGACTACGTGTTCCTCTTCGACCGCTGGTGGAACCCGGCCGTCGAAGACCAGGCAATTAACCGTGCCCACCGCATCGGCGTTTCCGGCCCGGTAACCGTGACACGGTTTCTCGTGCTAAATTCAATCGAAGAACGGATCGAGCGGATCTTGGAACAGAAGCGCGAACTGTTCGAGGCGATCTTCTCCGGCGCCGAGGCGCACTGCAAGCTGGGACTCACACAGCACGAGCTTTTCGGTCTGTTCGAGTTGAAGTGCCCCGGTGGCCCCATCGACCTGGCGGCGTAGGCCGCCTTATGGATACAGTCCCTTCAGTTTTTGCCCGGCTGCCCGCCGGCGCAGCTCGTACTTGATTTCAACCGGCGAGTCCTTCACTTCGATACCGCCGAGTTGCGGGTCCCAAAGCCACGTCCAGCGACGCAGCTCGCTAACTTGCAGCAGCGCACGGTCGAGGACCTTGGTGCGTTTGTTCTTCTGCCAGCCGCCGTAGTTCCAATCGTACTGCCAGATCTCGTGGCGGATGGTGCCTGCGCCGGGGGTGTAGCTGGTCGGCTTGTCGCGGATGAGCATTACCAGCACGCGGGCGGTTTTCTTGTTGCCGCCCATGTACAGCGGTACGACCTTGTTCTCGTAATGCTGCGACTTCTTGATATCGTCGGCGATGAACCGTCGGGTTTCGTCGTCGGTGGTGGCGTTGCCGGGAAGAAACGGATCGAATTCCAGGACCGGCGGATATGTGAAGCCCTCGATGCGCACGCGGTCGCGGCCCATAATCAGCAGATCGTACTTGCCCTTGGGCAGGTCCTTGAAGACCCACTTGTTTTTGCCTGTGTTGGTAGCTACCGCGTCGAGCCGAGGTGCATCGATTTTGGCCTTCGGATCGACAGGCCGGTGATGGTTACCGTCGATGTCCCAGCGGCTGATCGCGCCGACCAGCGTCACGCCTTTTGCGTCGCCCAGATCGACGGTTAGCGTGGCTGCTTCAGCAGCGCTTCGCCCGAGGACGCACGACAGGCAGAGAACGATTGTCGGGATAACGGTCGATTGCATGATAAATAGAGCGTTTATTCGAGTTGCTGAATGTTTTTCTTCACCATGGGTACCAGCGGGCTGCCGGGGTAATCTTTTAACAGTGCGTGCAGCGTGGCCAGTGCCCGATCTACCCGGCCGCGCTTCACTTCGCAATCGGCGGCCAGCAGCAGGAGCTGGTCGACGTAGGGCGAATCCGGGTTGACCGCCTGCAATTGCTCGGCCTGTGCGATG
>JAUWHT010000339.1 GCA_030605745.1 Pirellulales bacterium
CGGCGAGCCACGCAAATACCAGAGCCCCGCCCACCGACTTAACCAGAAGCAATACCACCCACATTGGCTACACAACCTTCGGGTCTGTGCCTCCCTTGCAGGCGGCGGACCGTACACATAGAAAACGTTAGAGTCAGCAAATTGCAAATTGACCATTGCAAATTGCAAAATCATCATCTTCCACCAGCCAATTTGCAATTCTCAATTGGCAATTTGCAATTTGCAATCTCCTGGTCTTCTCCGTGGCCTCGTGAACGGTTACCTATAATGGATGTTCCCTCAATTGGCGACATGGTGATGTTTGGGAATTTTCTGGTGTTTGTAGGGTGGGGGCGATTCGACGCGCGGCGATGGTAGGGGCCAGACAGCCGCTTCCCATGCCGTGGCGGGCGCGGTATAATTGGATACTCTACTTTGGCTAGGAGTGAACCCATGCCATCGGTTTTTCCTGGAATAGACCCGTACATCGAGGGGCAGGAATGGGAGGATTTCCACCACCGTTTCATTGACGATATGTCTACCGCCTTGGTTGCGCAGGTGCGGCCGCGCTATGCCGTGCGCGTGGAAAAGCGGGTTTACGTCGAGCACCAAATCGAAGAGTTGTCCAGGCACATTCGGTCCGACGTGACTGTGGTGACCGACCAGCCCGGCATATCGGGTGGAGAGGATATCGCCGGTGCGGGGGCAGCGGTCGCAATCTCCGTCGCCCCCACCCTGCTAAGCGTGCCGGTGCCTGAGGAGCAGCGTGAGAGCTTCCTTACGATCCGGCTCCGCGAGACGAAGGAAGTGGTTACGGTGATCGAGGTCCTTTCCCCGGCGAACAAGCGGCCCGGCAGCGACGGGCGCCGCGAGTACCTCATCAAGCGCGATGCGGTGCTCGGCAGCCCCACGCACCTGGTCGAATTGGACCTGCTGCGCGGCGGCCGGCGCCTGCCCACCAACGAGCCGCTGCCGCCGGGCGATTATTACGCGCTTGTCTGTCGCGGCCAGCGCCGGCCGCAGGTCGAGGTCTATGCCTGGTCGCTCCGCCAGCCGCTGCCGCGGATACCGGTGCCGCTGGCCGGCAGCGATCCCGACGCTACGGTCCAGTTGCAAGCCATCTTCACGTCGGTATATGACAGGGCGGGGTACGACTATTCGCTTGACTATCGCGCGGCAATCGAGCCCTCATTGGCGGAGCACGATGCGGCTTGGGCACGGGGCTTGCTCGGTGCGTAGGCTCATCTGGCACAATTCTTGATCTTGAAATTCGTGGCCTAAATGGTATATTCGATCATGTTCATCTGGCTGAAGCATACGGCCGTCCACGGCGGTCGACGGGAATTGTTGGGCCGGTGAAGCATACGTCCATAAACACCAACAATTCATAAAACCCCGGGAAAACACCACTTGCAGGTGAACGTACATCTAACACGATCGTGAGTAAACGAACTATTTCATCTTCTCGAATCGCAGCACGTAGTGGATCTTCATCGGGTCCAGTTCGTCGATGAACTTGAAGCTGGCTTGGGTGACTTCCTTGATGACGGTTTTCTTATCGGCCCTGACGTGGCCGAAGACCCACTCGGGGCTGACGCCCTTTTCTTTCTTGTAGTCGACGATAACCAGCCGGCCGCCGGGGCGGACTGCCCGGTAGATCGAGTCGATCATCTTGTAGGGGTACTCGAAGTGGTGGTACGTGTCGCAGAGGAAGGCTACGTCGATCGAGTCGGGCGGCAACTCGGCGGAAGTCTCCTTGCAGAGCACGCACTCCACGTTCTCAATACCCTTTTCCCGGCAGGTCTTCTGGATGTACTCGACGAACGGTCGGGTGATGTCCACTGCGTAGACTTTCCCGCCGGGTGCGACCTTCCGGGCGAACGGCCGGGTGTGCAGGCCGGTTCCGGCGCCGATGTCGGCGACGGTCATACCCGGCTTCAGGCGGCAGGCGGCGACGATATCGTCGCTGTGTTGGACGACGTCGCGGCTCGCACGCTCGTAGCTCTTGGCGGTTTGCTCGGCGTCGGGGTTCTTGTACGATTTGTTCACACCCGGGCTGAGGCTTTGCTCCTGCGCCAAGGCCGCAGTGGCCAAGGCAACCGGAAGCGCGAGTCCGAGAGACAACAGAAGCAGAGTACATCGAAGAGCTTTCATGGGAATGGACACCTCTATCCAGGATTTCTCACCAGAAAATCCACCACGGAGGCACGGAGGACACGGAGAAACGGTTTTGATTAGAGTTTTGATAGCTTACGTCAGACATCAAAGTGTTTTCAACAACATCATTGAAAAGCCTAGCCTTTCAATAATCTCCGTGTCCTCCGTGCCTCCGTGGTGAGAAATTCATGCTATACTTGGATTTCGCGCAGGCTGGATTCCGGTGCGGCGATCGACGACGGCCCGCCGAGCAACCCCTGGATGATCAGGTCCACGGCCTGGTCTTCGTTGAGTCCCCGGCTCATCAGGGTTTCCAACTGTTTGGAATTGACGCTGCCGATGGCCGCTTCGTGGGTGACGTGTGCCTTGGGGTGGTTGACCTCGACGATCGGCACGGCCTTGGCCACGGCATTGTCCTGAACGATCTCCTTGCAGTCGACGTGTCCCCGCGCGTACGCAGCACTGGCAACCAGGGTATTGTAGACCACTGCCCGGGCCGAATCGCGCAGTGCGATGTTGCTGGTCAGCACACCCCGGGCGTACTGGCCGACCAGGCGGGCCGTTTCCCTGATGGAAACGCGGTCGTCGCCGGCGCCGCTGATGCGAGCGGTGACCTCGGAGACGCTGTGTGCCTGGCCGGTGACCTCCAAGTCGATGTCGATTTCTCCCACCCGGCCGCGGATCAGCTCGAAATCGGTCTGGTACCGGGCGCCCTCGCCCACCTGCACCTTCGAGCGGGGCACCACCACAACCCCGCCGTCGGCACCGTGGATGTGTCGCTCGAGGTAGGCGTACTGGGCCCCCTCGCCGATGGTCAACATGGCATCCATCTCATGGCGGATTTGCCGGGCGTTGGGAAAAACGCAATGGGCGACAATAGCGGCCCGGGCGCGCGGCTCGATCTCGACCTCCAGCACGATCTGTTGCAGTCCGTCGGGGGGAATCATGCCGAAACAAACCTGGATCGGCTTCTCGATCAGCGTGCCCTCGGTTACCAGGATCTTTGCCTCGATCCCGTTTTCTCGCTCCGTCGCATCGACTTCCAACCCCGGCACCAGGTGTACCCCGAGCACGCGGTTATGGTGGACCTCGATCCGTGCCACGTCCACCTGGCCGCGGAGGCCGTGCGGCTGGACGCCGATCGACTCATACAAGGCCGCAAGCAGGCCGCTATCCGACATTCGCGTCCTCCGCAAGACGGACCACCGGATCCAAGTGGTCGCACGGAACGCACTTCTTCTCGAAGTAGTAGGCGATCCGGTCGACCGATCCCTTGTCCACCATCCGGCCGCAGCAGAGCAGCAGCGCGTGTTCGGCCTGTCGGAGCACGGCCAGGCTGTGGGTGATCGCGAGAACCGTGGCCTGTTTCTGTTTGAAGATTTTCAGGGCCTGGAAGATGCGATCGAGCGCCTCGACGTCGATGCCGCTATCGGGTTCGTCCATCAGGACCAGTTTTGGTTCCATTGCCAGGATACTAGCCAGTTCGACGCGTTTTCGTTCGCCTCCGGAGAGTGTCTTATCGACGGCCCGGTCGATGTACTTGCCGGGTTCCAGGCCCACCTGGTCGAGCGCTTCGCGGATTTTGTCGTCGCTTTTGTCTTTAGCCGCGGCCCTGATGAAGGCCCGGACCGAGAGCCCTTCAAACCGGGCCGGCTCCTGCCAGGCCAGCGTGATGCCGCGTCGGGCACGCTGGTCGACGGAAAGCCCTCGCAGCGACTCGCCCTGGAAGAGCACGTCGCCCTCGAAATCGTTGTACCCGGAAAGTCCCATAATCACGTTAGCCGTAGTCGATTTGCCGGCCCCGTTCGGGCCGATCAGCGCGTGGATGTGTCCTTCCCGGACATCCAGCGAGAGATGGTTCAGGATGCGCTTGCCGCCGAGATCCAAGGTGACGTCCTTCAGTTGCAGGATATTCATGGGTGCATCCCTCTTTGTTTAGCCCCGGCGTCCACGCCGGAAAATCACGTGTCCACGCCGGGAAATCACGCCGCGTGGACGCGGCGGCTAAACGTCAGCGAGTTCGATCTCGTTGATCATCACCCGGGTGTAGAGTTGGCGGTGGCCGGTCTTGCGGCGTGAATTCTTTCGCCGGCGGATCTTTTGCACCACGAGTTTGGGGCCCTGGGCGACCGAAAGCACCTCGGCGGTCACGGTGGCCGACTCCAGGGTCGGCCGCCCGACCTCCAGCCCGTGCTGGTCGCGATAGGCCAGCACCTGGTCGAACGTCAACTCGTCGCCGGCGGACACCTCGCGGTAATCCACGTCGAGTTGCTGGCCTTCTTCCACTTTGAACTGGCGTCCGCCGTCCTGGATGATTGCGTACATGATGGATCCTGTGTTGACGTTTCCAATAATCGTTTAGCCGCCGGGCTTGCCCGGCGCGTTTGCGTTCGAGCGTATTGACACCGACCAACGCGCCGGGCAAGCCCGGCGGCTAAACGGCAGATCAGTTGAACCGAGCGTTGTAGTACTAACAGCCTAACAGTCTAACAGCCTAAGTCTAGACCTATGGTTTGGGGAATTTCACTTCCCGGTCCTCGGCGTCGTGGCACTGGACGACCAGGTGTTCGGGCGGAACTCCTTTGGCTTCAAGGACTTGCACCGTCAATTTGCAGTCGTCTTCCAGTCGAGCGAGCGCGTGGCGTTTGCGGTTATTCAGGTAATCGGCCACCTCGCCGGCCACGGTGACGGTCACCCGGGCAACCTGGGGGCGTTGGCCGACGAGGATCAGCAACCGGATGACTTCTATGGCCATGCTTTCGGGTGTTTTGACCAGGCCGCTGCCGCGGCAGCAGGGACAGTCGGCGAAGACGCTCCGTTTGAGGCTGGGGCGGATGCGTTGTCGGGTCATTTCGACCAGTCCGAAGGGACTGGTCCGCAGTATTTTGGTTCGAGCCCGATCGCGTCGCACCGCATCGCGCAGTGCCCGCTCCACACCCCGGCGGTGTTTCTCCTTGCGCATGTCGATGAAATCGTTGACGACCACGCCGCCGAGGTCGCGGAGCCGGATTTGTCTGGCGATTTCCTTGGCGGCCAGCAGGTTCATCTGATAGGCCGTTTCTTCGGCCGAGTCCTCGGCCCGGAAGCTGCCGCTGTTGACGTCGATGGCCACCAGGGCCTCGGTCTGGTCGATGACGATCGACCCGCCGGCCTTAAGCGACACCTCGCGTTGGTACATCTTAGCGATTTCGTCGTCAAGATGGTACTTGTGAAACAGCGGTTCCTTGCCTTCGACAAGTTGCAGGCGGTTGGCGTATCGGGGCATGACCAGTTGCAGGAATTCTTTTGCCCGCTCGTAGGCCGACGGCTCGTCGATGTAGATCGTGTCGACATCACCGGTGAAGATATCGCGAATGGTGCGGATGATCATGTCGCTCTCTTCGTAGATGTCGACCGGTGCGGAGAGCTTCTTGATTCGCCGGACGATGACTTTCCACAGCCGCATCAGGTAGGCCAGGTCGCGGGAGAGTTCCCGCTTGGTGCGGTCGGTGCCGGCGGTGCGGACGATGAACCCGACGCCCTTGGGCGGGTTGAGTTCCAACATTATCGAGCGGAGTCGGCGCCGGACGTCTTCGTCCTCGATTTTCCGCGAGACACCGATCCGGCCCAGGGCCGGCATCAGCACCAGGTACCGGCCGGGGATGCTGATGTAGGTTGACAGTGTGGGCCCCTTCGTGCCAATACCCTCTTTGATCACCTGGACGAGGACTTCATCGCCGCGTCGGAGGATATCCTGGATGGGTGGCTTGAAGCGGGGGCGGCCGCCGCTGTGCCTGGGGCGCTGCCGCGGGGGCTCGTCGCCTGGGCCTTCGTCCACATCGTCGTCGACCGGCGCCTCGGCATGCTTGCCATTGCGGCGGGAGCCGGCCGGGCCACCGGGCTCGTAACCGCCCTGCCGGAAGTATTGCGGCTCCACGTCGCTGATATGCAGGAAGCCGTTCCGGCCGACGCCGAAATCGACGAAGGCCGCCTGGATGCTCGGCTCCAGGTTGACCACGACTCCCTTGTAGACATTTCCTACGTAGTTATCCTGACCGGCTCGTTCGACATAGAGTTCTTCGAGGACCCCGTCTTCAACGATCGCAATCCGGCATTCTTCCGGCTGCGATACGTTGATCAACATCTCCTGTTTCATACTGTTGCTTTCTTGTTCGGCAAAATCGGCAAGCACGCATTATTGGACCTCCACGGCGGTGCGCCTCAGGTGAGTTCCCTGAAGCTCCAGGTCTGCCAGTCCCAGTGCGGCAAGCACGTCCCGCGGCCGGGCGCTGCGGCGGCTGCCGGCCCGCAGCCGCATCGAAAGTATACCATCGTCGAGCGTCAACTCTTCCAGGAGCGGGCGCAAATCGACGGCTCCCTTGCGGCCGGGACGTTGGATTGGGCAGGATGGAGCGGCCAACAGGCGGTCGATCTTTTCCGCCAGACCGTCGCGGCACAACGGTGGGATCGGCACTCGGTAGCTCTCGCTGCGGAGCCGGGCCTTCTTGCTGCCCGGCGGCAGGAGATCCACCGAGCGGATCGTCAACCCCGGCGGGGCTTGCCGTGCAAGCTCCACAAGCACCTGCTCAGTGGGCCGGGATTCGGCCAGTTCAAGTTCCATCACTTCGTCGACCGACTCGATTCCCACTGCCAGGGCCGAGGGAAACGACATCCGCGGCTTGGGATGAAACCCTTCGCTCAGCGCCAGCGGCAACTCCGCGCGGCGAAACAGCCGCTCCATACATCGCATCAGGTCTCGGTGCCCGATCAGGCGCAGGTCTCCCTGCTTGCCAAATCGAATGCGTACTCGTTGTCGAACCATCGGTTCGAATTCCTCCGCCACTGCCGTTGTCGACGGAGGACCTGTTAATTTCCCCACCACCACGTGTACGCGGCGGCTAAACTGTATCCTATTCGCCGCACCACGTAGATGCGGCGACTAAACTCAATTCATCATTCATCATTGACACTTCCCTACTCCCCCAACTCCGGGACGCATGCTTTCAATTCCTCCTTGAGGTACCTTTTAATATCTTGGGCGTTTTCCATCGACATCACCCGGTTGGCAACGGCCTGGCACTGCTCGATGGTTACGTGACGACAGACATCTTTGATTTCGGGCATGGCGCTGGGGCTTACGCTAAAGTGACGCAAGCCCAATCCCAACAGCAGCATGGTGTAGATCGGGTTGCCGCTCATCTGCCCGCACAGATCGATCGGGACCGAATTCAGATCGGCTGCCTGGATTGCGGCGACGATCAGTTTCAGCACGGCCGGGTCGGCGGGGTTGTACAGTTCGACCACGTCCTTGTTGCTCCGGTCGACCGCCAACGTGTATTGGACCAAATCGTTGGTTCCGATACTCAGGAAGTCAACCACCTCGACGAAGCTATCGATCATCATCACGGCCGCCGGGACTTCGACCATCATACCAATTTGCAAATCGTGGTCGAAGTCGATTCCGTGTTCCTCCAGGTCCTCCATCACGTCGTTTAGAACCATTTTCGCCTGGCGGAACTCGAGCAGTGTGGAGACCAGCGGGAACATGATCCGCACGCTCCCCAGCGCGCTTGCCCGCAATGCAGCGCGCAGTTGGGTGCGAAACAGCGGCAGGTTCCTCAACGCCAGGCGGATGCTTCTCAGCCCCAGGAACGGATTGCGTTCGTCCTCGGGTTCAGGCAGATGGGGGACCTTGTCGGCACCCAGGTCGAAGGTGCGAATGGTCACCGGCTTGTCGCCCATGGCCCGAACCACCTGGCTGTAGGCCTGGTAGTGGACTTCTTCGGTCGGTTCGGTCTCGGACCCCAGGTATAGGAACTCGGTACGATAGAGCCCCACACCGTCGGCGCCGCGATCTACGCAGTGATCGACCTCGTAGGGGAACTCGATGTTGCCGAGCAACTGTAGCCGAACCCCGTCGGCGGTTTCCATCGGCAGGTCGCGCAGCGACTGGAGCCGCGTGGCCAGTGTGCGTATCTCTTCGACTTCGTGCCGGTACCGGGCGAGTGTTTCCTCGTTGGGCTGGAGGATCACCAGGCCGTTGTCGCCGTCGATAATCACCTGGTCGCCGCCGGAGACCTCGGTCAGAAACAGTCCGGTTCCCACGACGGCGGGGATTTCCAGGGCCTCGGCCACGATCGCCGTATGGCTTCCCGGACCACCTACCTCGGTCACAAAACCCTGGACAAACTTGCGGTCCAGATTGGTGGTTTCGCTGGGGGTGAGGTTATGGGCCAGCACCAGCACGTCCGAGGTCAGATTGGAGATTTCCTCGCGGCGGCGTCCCAGCAGGTGCCGTAGCAGCCGCTTCTCGATGTCGAAGATGTCGTTGGCCCGCTCCGCCAGGTAAGAGCTTTCCAGTCGCTGGAACACCTGGGCATATCGTCGCAGGGCGTGGCTGACCGCGTATTCCGGCGAGTAATGCCGCTGGCGGATCATCTCCTCCAGTTCGCCGTGCAGCCGCGCGTCTTGGAGCATCTGTAGGTGTGCTTCGAAGATCGCGCCGTACTTCTCGCCCAGTTCCCGGGCAACCGCGTCGCGATTGCCGGCGATCTCCTGCCCTACGGAGGCGATTGCCCCGTCGAGCCGTTCCAGTTCCTCCTCCACCGCATCGCGCGCAACGAACCGGCGAGGGATACGAAATCCCTCGTGATCCATCACCAGCGCTTCGCCGATGGCCACGCCAGGCGAAACGGCGATTCCCTGTAGTTTCTGCATCCGGATGTTTTGATTTAGTTCTCGCTGAAGTCGCCGGCGAACAACTGTTCCAGGGCGTCCAGAACCGCTTCGGCATCGTGCCCGGTTGCCTCCAGTAACAACTCTTCTCCTCGATTGGTGCACAGCGCAAGGATTTGCAGCACGTCGGTGCCTTCCGCCTGCTCCCGATCCTTAATTAACACCACCTTCGACTGGAACTGGCGGACCACCTCGGCAATCAGCGTAGCGGCCCGAGCGTGGATTCCCTCCCGGTTGGTGACAACCACGGTTCGAGTTATGTTGGTTTCGGGTATCATGATCCGAACTGGTTATTATCGGCTTCATCCAATAGTTGCTGGATGTCTTCAGCACTCTTGGCCTGTTTGAGGAACTTGCAGAAGGTGTCGTCGCGGAGTTGTCGCGAGATGTTCTCTAGGGCGCGGAGGTGATCACCCGGCCGATCGGGCGGCGAAACCAGCAGAAAGAAAAGCTGCACGGTTTCGCCGTCAAGGCTGGCGAAATCGACCCCTTCCTTACTGATGGCGACCGTTCCCACCAGGTGCTTGACACTCGGATGCTTGGTGTGAGGTACGGCCACGCCCCGACCGATTCCGGTGCTGCCGAACTCTTCCCGCTTCAGTATTGCCCCCACGATGCTTTCGAATTCGTCGGGATCGATTTTTCCGGTGTCGAGCAGGGCCTGAACCATCTCTCGAATGGCCCCTTCTTTGTCCCCGGCGACCAATTGGGCGCGGATTGCTTCACGGCTCACAAAGTCGGCGAACTTCATGTACGTATTCTCCCTTATTCTTTCGTCGTTTTGCCCGCTGTTCACTGCTGCCGGTGCCCGGCACCACGATGACGGTCTTGAACCTTCTGCTTGTACTTGCGAAGCTGCTGCTCCATCTTGTCGACCACGCTATCGATAGAGGTCATCAAATCGTCCGACCGGTCGGTCGCCACGAAGTCATGCTTGTGTTCGGCCGACACTCGCAAATCAACACCCGGCGCGTCGCGACGTTCCAGATCAACGGTTACCTCGACCGCAGTGAGGCGTTCAAAGAACCGAGTCAGTTTTTCCACCTTTGCTGTGATCTTAGCCTGCGTCTGTTCGCTCACGTGCCCGTGCCGGGTCGAAATCTTGATCTGCACCGAGTCAACTCCTTGGTACGAATACAAACCCTGTATTCTAGCAACATAAGCTGAGCCAGACAAACGCAAACGGGTGAGCAGTGTGTAATAAGGAAAAAGGGGGAAAGGGGGGAAAAGGGGAAACAAGAACAATATGTTCCTAATTTTCCCCTTTTTCCCTTTCCCCCTTTTCCCTCCCCTCTCTCCCCTCCCCGGGGGGCTTGAACCTGATCTGACCCGCTTTGAGCCGTTCGTTCCAATTCCTGACCGGGGTTTTTCGCTTTGCGGCCGGCTCTTCAGGGCGGTAATAGAGCCCCAGGCCGGTGATCTGCTTGAGGTTCCAGCAACTGAGCACCCGAAGCGCTAGGGTTTCACTCTCCAGGTATCCGACCAAGGTAGCGTCCTGGCCGTCTTCCAGGTCCTGCTGGGAATAGCCCCAGAGCATCCGATACAACTCGGTCGCTTCCTGGACATGTTGTTTCTCCAGCGCTTGACGGACCCGGGCTGCCACTTGGGGCCCTCGGGCCAGGGCGGCCTGGAGTTTCTCGATGTAGTCGGGCCAGTCCAGCTTGCGACTGGAATCGTCCAGCACAGCGACCATCGGATCGAAGTTGCCGATGTATCCCAGGCACCGGGTAGCCAGCCAACGGATCTCCCTTTTGCGGTGATCGGCCAGTTCCATCAGCCCTAAGCCCGCACTGCGGTCGAGTTGAAGCGATTGCTCCAGTGTGCCGGAAGCCCGACGATCCAGCACACCGACCACCTCGGAAGTTATCCACTTGGGAAATTCCTCCACCGCCACCGGATCCCGGGTTGGCCGGTAGTCCAGCACCAGGCAGGTCTGCGCGACGATGCGTACGGTCTTCTCCTCAGCCCCTTCCTCCCAGACAACATGTCCCGTCTTGGCGTACAGGTCAGCCACCACAACCGCCGGCTCGGTCTCCGGATTCGTGCCCGGGAAGCGAACCGGAGTCACCTCCAAGGCCAGGATCGACTCGGCATCGCCAAAAGTGACCACCCCGGTGCGATCATCGAACACCAACCGCAGGCGTGTTCCATCCTCGGCCGGGGGCACGATGAACAGCCGCCCGTAGTCCACCTTCAGACCGGCAGGGTTCTGCTGGTCGCCCGGCAGCAGCTCGATTTGTGTTCCATCCAGCAGTTGCACGTTGATCCCTGCGCCGACCGTAATTTCTGGACGGTAGGTGGGCAGGGCAATCAAGCGGCCGTGGGGAAAGAGTATCCCTTTGGCAGGAACCCGCCGCCAGCTAGCCGACTGCGAATCAAACCTTAGCAGCACCTGCTTCTCGGACATGAATCGCCCGACCGGCTGCGGGGGGGACGAAGTGTCTTTCGATTCGGGTTCTGGTTCCGGTTCGTGGGCAGGTTCAGGTTCCGGTTGGGGGCCGGGTTCGAGAACAGGAGTAGGTTCTGGTTCGTCGTCCGGGGCAAGTTCCGGTTCGGGTTCTAGTTCGGGCTGAGGCTCTGGCGGGGAGTCGGTCCGCTCCTGGGGGGGTTCCGGTTCCGGCGGCAGGTCGAGCCCAGGCTGCTCGGCAGGCTGATCCGGCGGAGCGGCGTCGGTGGGAGGCGACTCGGGTGGCAGAGTATCCGGAGCGGCTGGGCCGGCCCCCTCGTCCCCCGCATTGCCGAACCCTGCTCGGGCCAGCAGATTCCCCAGCGGAGTCCCCGGCTCAAACTGCCCCAAAGCGATCAACACCATCACGGCAAAGCAGGCGGCCAGCACTACCGCGGCCGCGACTGGCAGAAACCTACGTCTCTTGGGGGATTCGCGGAGGTACTCGGGGACGGTCGGCCTACGGCGGGATTTCGGACTGTCCGGCTCTGTGGGAGGCAGCGACGGGCGCTGCCCGGTGGTTCGGTCGCCGACGGAGTCGCCTCCCACATCCTGCTGGCCGCCGGCCGCCAACTCGGGGACCTGATACATCCGCTGCCGGCTGTCCGGGTCGATCTCAGCCGGTTCGCCCAACACCAGGGTCAGAATCTGGTGGCACGAGGCAACCTCGGCCAGGTGGATATCCGAGTCGAGACAGACCTTTTCAAAGTCGGCCACTTGCTGGTCGTGCAGGGTGTTGTCGAGGTACTCGGCCACGGTGTTGGCATCGGGCGCCTGCCCGCGGCCTGTCAGGCTGGGAGCCGCCAGACGCAATCGCCGCATCACGTCCCGGGTGCGGTGCAGAAGATTCGTTGCGTACTCGCTCTGGTCGATCTTCTTGCCAATATCCTCAGCATCCTCCTGCTCGAGCAGCCCGTCCATGTAGGCCAGCATGGTGCGAATGGTAAGTCGCATGGCGGAACTGCTCCTCCTCGAAAGCCTCTGATTATACCCTCCAATGATAATAGTGGGGATTCGGCCGTCAATCCGTACAAGAAAAATCAGCGGAATGAAGTTTTCGCGCGACTCTTATAGTTGCAATATCACGCCGTCCAATCAAAAGTTGCAAGTTAAGCCGACAAATCCACCGTGCAGGATCAGCTCACCGTTGTAGTCGATGTCGGCCAGTTCCGGCATATCGACGATGTACGGTGGGAACTGGTTATCGGCCAGCCCGATGCCCGTTGCCGCCAGCACGCGGTAACCGACCCGAGCGCTCCACCGCTGAGTGAACTGCCACTCCAGTCCCAGGTCGATCTGCGTGAGGAACGAAAGCACGTCCCTGGAACCACTCACCGGATAGGTATAGCCGGGATATTCTGTCTGGGTGGCCACGGTGCCGTCGCCTAAATAAGCGTTGAAGTTATTCCTGATGTTGTTGTTGTAGATACCGAACTTCGGAGAGACGAACAACCGCCAGGCAGGATTTATCTGGTAGCTGGCGTCGAAACCGAACTGGAACCCGACCAGGCTGTTGGTGATCCGGTCGTCCAGATAGGCTTCCTCTGCGGGATCAGCACCCCAGGTACCGCCGCTGGCCAGTGAACCAAAGATCAAGTGTTCCTCGAACCGGAAGTAGCGGACTCCCACCGCCCAGTCAACGTTCCAGGGGCATCCAAAATCGCGGCAGAGCCGGTCACTGATCAGATTTAACTCGACGTTTTGGAACTCGTTCCAGCGCCTCAGGCGATGTGCGGCAGCGCCGTCAAACCAGTCGGTCGCGGGATCTACGCCAAAGCTGAGTTGGCCCACGGTCAACGGAGTGCTCACTCCGTTCGGATGCGTGCAATCGACCTGGCCGGTGAACGGGTCCAGCGTCCAGTAGGTTGCTTCGAGGGCCCACCTGTTCCCGCAGCCGCAACCGAATCGGCGGCCGAAGCGGACCTCGCCGCCCCATCTCCACTTCAGTCCAATGTCCTTGGTGTTGCACAACTGGTTGGGCTCGTTGTTGTCCTCGTAGCTGGTCCACAACCGGTTGGGTTGGTTGCGGCTCATCACCAGTGCGGAAACGGTCGCATACCACGGGCAGCAGTATCCGCATCCGCCGCAGGCGGCCTCTGCGAAGCCGTCTACGGCCGGCCTGAAGCAGCCGGCCTGGTCGGACGGTTCGTCGCAGCACGGCCCGCCCAGCATCTGATCCACGAGGTTTTGAGCCGGCGCCGCTGGCTGCGACGATGCCGGGCCAGCCTGTAGCGAAGGCGGCTCCGGTGGGGCAGGTGCGGCCGGCACACCCGGCTTCTGCCAGGTGGCCGCCGTTTGCTGAATCAAGGGACTCGGACGCTGCGCTGCGTAGGTCTGGGAAAGGTTCAGCACGTCCGGTGAACCGTACAACCCGAATTGGCCCCAAGCCGTCGGCGCGCTTAGCGCTACCGAACTCACAAGAAACAATGCGATTTGGAGAATTCTCATTCTCTGGACTCCTTTCACTCAGATGTGTTCGTTCCGTCTTACTCGTAGAAATCCATCGTCTCGGGAACAGTCGGGGATTTGCTCAATTCGCGGTGGTTTGAGGCATTTTGGGACCCCGGCGGTGCGGCAATCGGTGTGACCGGCGCGACCAAGAAAAGCCAGTACCAGACCGCAGCGCGGCTTTCCCGCAAAACCGGAACAAGCCGATGCTGCAAACGAAACAATCCCTACAAGCGCCGTCCCCACGCGCTTAAGGCATTGTAAAAGAATAACTTGACCGAATCGGCAACTGTGTGGCACGTCCCTGAGCAGAGCGAAGGGCGTGTTTTTCCGGCCCCTACGCCCATCACTTCGTTCTGGGCGTGCCACCCAATTGATCGAGTTATTGTGTTACAGTTCCTAAGAGAGCACGGTTGACAGGCCAACGCCGTCGGCTAGAGTTTGGCCAGGCCGCCGTACCGGCGGCTGCTAAACACCTGACTGCAAATCCCCAATCCCCCATGCTCTCCCCACCTGAAATCAATTTCAAACGCACGCCGGTCACGCTGATCATTGCAGCAGTGGCCGTAGCACTGGAGTTGGTGTGCACGTTCGAGCCGGCCCGGCGCGACTACTATTATGTCGAGTTGAAGTTGGGCATCTTTTCCTCGATTTGGGACGGGGAGTTGTGGCGGCCCTTTACCAGCACACTGCTACACGGAGGCTTGATTCACGCAGCGTTCAACGTCTACTGGCTAGTGATCTTCGGACCGGCGCTGGAGAACCGATTCGGTTCCTGGCGTACGTTCGGGCTGATCGTGCTGTTGGGCTACATGTCGATGCTGCCGGAGTTCATCGTCAGCAATTACAATCAGCCGGTGGACAGACAGATTCCGATCGTTGGCCTGTCAGGCATCATCTACGGGCTGTTCGGCATGTTGTGGATCGGCCGGCGGTGGCGCGGGGAGTTGGAAGCGGTGTGCGATGACAATACCACGCGAATCCTCGGCGGCTGGTTCGTCCTGTGCATCGTATTGAGCTACCTGAATATCATGCCGGTGGCCAACGTCGCCCACGGCGCCGGGTTCGTGTTTGGCGTGCTGTACGGCCTGGTGGCTTTCGACGCCCGACGCCGCAGGCGATGGACTGCCTTGGCAGCCGTAGCCACCGCACTGGTGCTGTCCACGCTGATCGCCTGTCCCGGTCACAACGGTTACGAGCACGTCAAGCGGCGCCGGCAGGTCGAACGCATGCTCCAGCAGCTACCGCAATCGCCAGTGGTCGAAAAGCAAACTGATCAATGACGAGTTCGGCATCATTCAGCATTCATCATTCAGCGTTCAGCATTCCAGATGAGCCGCCTGCAACGACATCCACTGATTGCCGGCGCCCGGGTCACCAGCCTGGGCACGCTGGCCAGCCGCGTGTTGGGTCTGGTCCGCGACATGGCCACGGCGGCGCTGTTGGGTCTGGCCGGCGGTGGGGTGATGGACGCCTTTGTGATCGCCTATCGCATCCCCAACCTCTTCCGCCGGCTGTTCGGCGAGGGGGCCTTAACCGCCAGCTACCTGCCCGTGTTGGCCGCCGAACTCGAAAAAGACCGGAAAACCGCCTGGCAGCTTGCCAGTGTCACTCTGACGTGGTTGACCGTGTTGCTTGCCGGACTGGTGCTTGCCGGCGAGGGGCTTTTCGGCCTGGTGTGGCTGATTTGGGGCGACGTGCCGGGCGTGTCGCTGCTGCTGGGACTGGCCGCCGTGATGCTGCCCTACTTGTTGCTGATCTGCCTGGCCGCCCAGGTGACTGCCACCTTGCACGCACTGTCGCACTTCAGCGTCCCCGCGCTGACACCCGTGCTGTTGAACGTCTGCTGGCTGGCGGCCGCCTGGCTGGTTGCCCCACACTTCGCACCCGACAGGCAGGCCCAGGCCTACGTGCTGGCCGTCGCGGTGCTGATCGCCGGCGTGCTGCAAGTGGGCGCGCAACTGCCGGTGTTACGATGGTTCGGGTTCCGGTTCGATTACAACTGGTCGGCCAGCCGAAATGCACTCGGGCGGATCGGCCGCACTATGGCCCCCACCATCATCGGTCTGGCCGTTACCCAGATCAACACGTTCTTCGACAGCCTGATCGCCTGGGGCCTGGCCGCTGCGCCCGAGGGGCCCAAGCGGATCGCCTGGCTGGGCGATACGGTCCGCTACCCGCTCGATCAAGGTGCCGCTGCGGCCACCTACTACGGTGAGCGGCTGTACCATTTCCCGTTGGGTGTGCTGGGCCTGGCCGTGGCGGCCGCCATCTTTCCGCTGCTCAGCAGGCACGCTGCCCGGGGCGATCGCCAGAAACTGGGCGACGACCTGACGCTGGGGCTGCGGCTGGTAATCTGTCTGGGTGTGCCGGCCGGGGTGGGGCTGATCATGCTGGCCGAGCCGCTGGCGCGATTGCTGTTCGAACGCGGCCAGTTCACCGCCGACGACACTGCCCGGACCGCACGAATGATCGCTTGTTACGCGATGGGCGTTTGGGCCTTTTGCGCGCTGCCGGTGGTGATCCGCGGATTTTATGCCTTGGGCGACTGCGGCACGCCGGCACGGATCGCTGCCTGGGTGGTGGGCCTGAACTTGACGTTGAACCTCTCGTTGATCTGGCCGCTAGCCGAAGCCGGCCTGGCCGTGGCGACGTCGATCTCGGCCGGCGTGCAGGTGCTGGTGTTGATGGTCGTTTTCTCCCGCCGCCGCAGCCCGCTGGACTGGCCCATCCTGGCCGCCACCACCGGGCGAACGATTTTGGCCACGCTGCTGATGGCTGCGGCCGGCTATGCCACACTCCGGCAAGTTGCCCCGGCCGAAGGTCTGATCAACGAGCTGGCCCGGGTGTTCCTGCCGATCGGGGCGAGCGTAGCCGTCTATTGTGGCACTTACCGGTTGCTGGGTGGCCTTGGGTGTTCGAGCAAGTGACCATAGAGCTATTCCCATCTGCGACGATTCGTTATGCTACTGATCGGGGCCGGGCGTTGGGGCTCGGGACAGAAGGCTTTTTGGTCACAATTTACGAGAGGACATGACATGGACTACGGACTGCCTATCTTGTTGGCTCAGGGGGCCGGCGGCACGCTGCCCTGGCTTGTTGGGGGTGTGGTGTTGGTGCTGTTCGCGATCGTCTTCGCGGTGATCGCGCTGATGTACGGGCAAATCTGGTTCCAGGCATATATGTCCAGTGCCAACATCAGTATTTACAGCCTGGTCGGGATGAGCTTCCGCCGGGTCAACGCCCGGCTGATCGTTCAGGCGAAGATTATGACGATACAGTCGGCTATCGGGCCGGAACGGCAGACCGGCATCACCACCCGACGCCTGGAGGCCCATTACCTGGCCGGCGGGAACGTGCCGAACGTGATCCGGGCGATCATTGCAGCCCATCGGGCGGACATCGACCTGGATTTCGACCGGGCGGCGGCCATCGACCTGGCCGGCCGCGACGTGCTCGATGCGGTCCAGACGAGCGTCTATCCGAAAGTGATCGACTGCCCCGATCCCAAGCGGTCGCACAAGAACACCCTAAGCGCGATCGCCAAGAACGGCGTCGAGTTGAAGGTCCGTGCCCGGGTGACCGTGCGAACCAACCTCGAGCAGCTTATCGGCGGTGCGACCGAAGAAACGATCATCGCCCGGGTAGGCGAAGGGATCATCACCTCGATCGGCTCGGCCGGCAGTCACCTGGAGGTGATGGAGAGCCCGGACAAGATCTCCACCGCGGTACTGGATCGTGGTCTGGACGCGCAGACGGCCTTCGAGATCGTCTCGATCGACATTGCCGACATCGACGTTGGGCAGAACATTGGTGCCCGGCTACAGGCCGACCAGGCCGAGGCCGACATGCGGGTAGCCCGGGCCAAGGCCGAAGAGCGCCGCGCGCTGGCCACCGCGCGTGAACAGGAGATGAAGGCCACGGTCGCGCGGAACCGCTCGAAGGTCGTGCTGGCCGAGGCGGAAGTCCCACTGGCAATGGCCGCCGCTTTCCGCGAAGGCAACCTGCACGGCTCGGCTAGCAACGGCGGGGCGAGCAAGGCATAGCGGTCCGTCAAGTTACGTTGCCCGGCTGCCCATAGCCAGCACGGATTGGCCCATCGCAGTTGTGCGCTGTGTTTGATTTGACATCTGCTTATGGCTATGCTATTATGTTTATGGTTGCCAATGGAGAACCTGCGATCCCAGAGGTCATCTGATGCACAGAACAACCGTTATGTTACCCGATGATTTGAAGGTCGATGCAACCCGCCACGCCCGGGAAATGGGGATATCGCTTGGGGAGTTGATTCGCGAGTCGCTGGTCAACTGGCTAAATCGGTCGGACCGTCCGAAGGTGGAGGATCCGCTATTGGCAGACGATGCGGTTTTCACCGACCCGGTGCCACATGACTTGGCCGCCGAGCACGACCGCTATCTGTATGGAGATGGGCGTGATCTACATTGACACTGGGCCGTTGCTTGCTCGTCATCTGGCTCATGACCAATATCACGAGGAGGCCGTCGCCGATTGGAAGCGGTTGGCCTCATCTCCGCAACGGCTGTTCACCAGCAACTTCGTGCTGAATGAGATGGTCAACATGTTGGCTTGGCGGGCAGGTTATCGGTTTGCCGTGGAGCGGGCCAGAAACTTGTTCGATTCACCGCGTCTGACCATTCTGCGACCGAACGAACACGAAGAGGCCAAAGCCCTGACCTTGATGCAGCGATACGCCGATCAGAAGGTGAGCTTCACCGATTGCATCTCCTTTGTCCTGATGCGGAAGCACCGGATTCGGCGCGTGTTGACATTCGACCGTCACTTTCAACTGGCCGGATTCGAGGTCTGGCGGTAGGCCGGATCTGGTCAGAACCCCCAGTACCGAGGCATGCACCTGTAGTGGTACGGATAGTACGGGCCGATGCCGTAGCGGTACGGAAGGACGTAATAGCCCCGGCGGCCGTACCGCGGGTAGTACGGCACGTAATAGGGCACCGCCGGCGGCCGCTTGTAGTAGGGCGGATTGCCGTACGTCCAGGGCCGGTGCAGCGTGGATTTCGGCGCGGGCGAGGCGGCGGTCGCCGGCGGGGTGGCCGGCCGAAGGTTGCCCATACTCCGTCGCTCATTGCCCGGTGGGTTGACCCCGTTGTAAATCTGCCCCCCCGGCACGCCGTCGCCGATCGCTACCACCAAGACGGCAGCCAGCAGACTGCTCAGCACGTATTTCATTGCTTTGCTCCCTGTCGTGTGGATGGACACCTTGTTCATTGTCATTATTGGCGTTAGGCCCGGACGATTCAAGTGGACTTGCCCGCCACGCTGGTTGTAGTCGGCGGCAAATCTGTTAGAATGGCATCGGTCTGATAACAGCCGGGACGCAACGCGTCGCGGGGCACCCGCGGGACGTTGTCCCCCGGCTATTGGCGACTTGACGGAAAAGTGGTCCTCGAATTCATCTGGAAACAAGGAACCTACCATGAAGAACCCGACCAACTGCATTACAGTGCTTGCGGCCGCAAGCCTGATTAACCTTGCGGTGGGAACCGGTGCCGCCGAACTCGGCATGCCCGACGGGCCGAGTGCTGCGTCCAACCTGGAGTTAACCGCACCGATCGATCGCTGGGACGAGGCGATTCCGCTGGGCAACGGCCTGATGGGCGGGTTGCTGTGGGGTGCCGGGCAGAACCTCAAGCTATCGCTCGATCGCGGCGATCTGTGGGACCTCCGCACGCCCGAGACAATCCTGCGGAAAGACTGGACATACGCCACTATCAAGAGACTGGTGGCCGAGAAGAACCAGGCGAAGCTCATCGAGCTTTTCGACAAGCCGTACATCGACTTTCCATATCCCACCAAGATCCCGGCCGGCCGGCTGGAGTTGACCTTGGCCGGCTCGCAATCGGCCAGGTCGTTTAGCCTCGACCTGCGGACCGCCGTGGGCCGGGTGAAGGCAGGCGAGGACACCGTCGAGGTTTTCTTCAGCGCGGCGGAGCCGGTGGCGATGATCCGCATTAGCGGCCCGGAGCCCAAGTGGCGGATCGTCCCGCCCGCTTCGCTCAAGAGACTCGGTTATGCACCCCCCCAGACCGGCAGCGACGGGGCAACGTCCTGGTCGCTTCAGCAGGCCAGCGGCGGCTTGCAATACGCCGTGGTGGTTGCCGGACGGCGGGTGGGCAATTCGACCCAGATCGCGATTTCGGCGACTTCGACGGCCGATGGCCCCGATCCGCTCGAACTGGGCCGCAAGCGGGTTGCCGCGGCGCTGGACGCCGGCTACGAGCAAATGCTTAAACCCCACACCAAGTGGTGGCGGCAGTTTTGGTCGAAATCGAGCGTGCAGGTTCCGGATGCGGCGATTCAGCAGCACTACGACCTGGTGCAGTACTTTTACGGTGCCGCCTCGCGGCGAGGTGCCCCGCCGATCCCGCTGCAAGGAGTCTGGACGGCCGACGAAGGCAGCTTGCCGCGCCCTGGCACGGCGATTATCACCACGATCTGAACACGCAGATGAGCTACTGGGCCTACCTGGCGTCCGGTCGTTTTGACCAGGGGGCCGCGTTCATCGATTTCATGTGGGGCTTCCTGCCGGAACACCGCAAGTTTGCCAAGCGGTTTTACGATGCGCCGGGCGCGGCGGTGCCCGGCGTGATGGCGCTGGACGGCAAACCGATGGGTGGCTGGGGCCAGTACTCCCTTTCACCCACCATGGGGGCCTGGGTCGCCCAGGCGTTCTATCTGCACTGGCGCTACACGATGGATCGGGAGTTCCTCACCGAGCGGGCCTACCCATATTGCTCCGAGATCGCCCAGTGCCTCCAGGCCCTGCTCAAGCCCGGGGCCGACGGCAAGTTGAAGCTACCGCTCTCCACCTCGCCCGAGATTCACAACAACAGCCTCAAGGCCTGGCTGACGCCCAATTCCAACAATGGGTAGTGCCTCACGATGTTGGCAAGGATTTCTTGGGTTTATAGCGGTCTAATACTGATGTTAGAACATTTTCTCGTTGTTCGGCCCAGTCCTCTCGCTGCAGGTCGCTGACATGAGCCGGATACTGGATGTACGCCA
>JAUWHT010000167.1 GCA_030605745.1 Pirellulales bacterium
CCGGCACCCTTTGGAGCCGTCTGATTCTGGACCTGAATCGCGCCTCCGAAGCGGTCGGACGGAGCATCGCCGAGCTACGGCAGATCGCCACCGGCCTGAAGGCCGTATTTCTAGCGTTCTGCACCTAAAACCGGAAGAGCCTTATTTTTTCATAAACAGCCTTTACATCTTCCGGACTCTCTGCCGCCATAACAGCCATCTTGTATTCACGAAAACATCCTGCGGAAACTACTTTCACGGAATATCCCCAAAATATGCGATGGGTGAAAAGAAGACAAAAATGTGTGGGAGTAAATGAAATTATTCCAAAGCCTTTTTTACCTTCTGTCTGTTCTGTTATTTTTCTCTTAACCCATATCCAATCCCCTTTTGCTATCTCATGCCATTTTTTCTTCTCAGGATCCACTGTGCTTATCTCAAGATTATCTCCTGAATAAAAGGAAATACCGCTTGTGTAACTTCCGTAATCTAATTTTTGAGGAATTTTGGTAGGATTCTTGATTCGCTGGTAAATAAAAAGACAGGGGATGCCTCTTTTTATTTTTAGGTTTGCTTCCATGTAATATACATCGTAATTTTCTTTTTCTTTGTACCAATCTGAACACCGTATCTTCAGGAAGGCAATTTTTTCATCAGCTTCGTCTTTAACAATTTTTATCTCTTCTATCTTACCAACGTTAAAATGTGTCCATTGTTTGTAACTCTTGTCTGTAAGATTGGTGTTGACAGTCTGTCCAAGTGTGTTTTTTTTCACTGTCACATTCTCTATATTCAACCAGCCGGACCCCTTCCCACCTGCTTCTACTCTAAACTCTTGACCAGCGGTTTTAAGAATAATCCCTTTGCCTTTTTGATAAATACCAAAATCACTTGCGTTTGCCAATCTTGGCAAAATAAATAAGCAAAGTGCTCCGATCAATAATTTAGTCGCGTTTTGTCTTTTACACATTACAATGCCTCCTATAAGTTGAATAAAATGTATTACAGTAGTTCGAAGTTTGGACTATTGACGGATTGTTTAACCTAACGTGTTTTCACCAAAAGAGTTATGACGTGGTCAGCAAGCAGAATGCAACGGCCGATTTGGAAAGCCGTTCCAAGCAACAACACCGTGATTTGCTTCCCGAAACCGTTGTGGAACAAGCTTCCTCGGCGAACGAATGAAAAATATGTTGTAACACGTTGCCACACAAGTAGTTGCAGCCACTGTCTACAATTTATCCAAACTTCGAACTACTGTATTAGAATATTTCATGCTCTTCAAGGGGATAACCATTGGGGGGAATTACGTCAGGCGGATAACATCGGATCTCGTACACCCTGGCCCCCGGCACGCCGTTGGTGGCGTCGATTCGCACACGAACGCCCGCAGTTCGAACGGGCTGGACGGTGTGCCGGCGTTGGCGATGGTAGTTTCCCTGGATTTTGAGGAGTTCCACCCACTGGCCGGCCTGCTTGGCCAGAATTGCGTAATCGCGAACGCACTCCGGAGCACGGAACAGCGCCGGCGTGCTGCTGTACGGTCGGCTGAGGTTCGTGTCGAACGTAATCTGCACACAACCGATCTCGACGGGCTGATCGAAACGCAGTTCAACGTGCTGCGGCAGCTTGACCGCCGGGTCGGAGATCCACACGTTCGGCCAGCACTCCGCCCGCGCCGTGCCGCCCACCACGTTGCTCGGCTCGTAGGGGCAAGGGTTCGGCTCGACCCGCACGGCCAGGGTTTGCCCCTGCTGGAAGATGCCTGGTGCAGACCACCATCGCTCCTTGCCGCGGCAAGCGGCCGAGAGCCCCACAAGCGTTGGCTCCGAGTAGAACCATCGCACGCCGTTGGTTTTGGCGATTTCCAGCCAGTATAGCCGTTTCTTCGCGCCGGGGCCCAACTTCAGCACGAATTTGACCCAGCGCTTCTCACCGGCCGACAATGTCGCTTGCGATGTGGCCACTGGTCTGGGGTTATCCAACGCCGCAACGTCCCAGAGGTCTCCGGCCGGGATTAGCCGCGCACGCAAGGCGACTTCCCCGGTCGTCTGATTCTCGAGATAAACTTCGACCGATTCGAGCGCGCCGCCGGCGACCGGGATGAGCTGTGCGGCAGGCCGGTTAAGCACGAGGCTCTTCTTGCCCGGCTGAGCCTCCAAGACGGCCCGGCTCGAGGCCGTCACACGGGCACGGCGTGCCAGGTCGTCCGAATCGTTGTTTGCAAGGTGCGGGATGTATGCGCCCTCGCGGAGCAGTGTCTGCTGGATGGCGGCGACATCGCCGGGTGTGAGATCGACCGGCCTCCGCTTCTGGGTTACGCAGAACGCCGCGGCCGTTCCGGCAGCCTGCCCGATGGGCGCCAACGTGCATTGAACGCGAAGCGAACAGAACACAACCCGGCTGGCGCTCATGTTACGGCCGGCGAAAAACAGATTCGACACCTCGCGGGCAAAAAGGCTCTGCAACGGGACACTGTACGGCGCCACCATACATCGTTCGACCGACACGTCCTCGAACGATGGCCGTTTGTCCAAGACCTGAATGCCTTCCTTTAAGTGATCGTCGATCACCCAACCGCCGAATGCGATCCGGTCGGGGTACAGGTCGCGGCGTTGGATTTCCGTCTGTTTCATCACGTGTGCGCCGACGAACCGCCTTGATTCGCGTTTGCCCGGCACCATTCCGACCCAATCAAGTGCATAGTTGCGGAGCTTGTCGTGTTTTGTGCTGTGGTTTTTGAGGTAGTTCCAGATTCCCAGCACGTGCGCCAGCAGCTTGTCGCGAAGTTTTTCGTTGTCGGCGATCGTGTCGTCGGGCCATCCGAGCTCGATCCACCAATAGCCTGCCTCGCCGCGCCCCAGCCCCCGAAACCGAAAGGCTTCCTCCGACTCATATCGAACGGCCCAATCGGGCGCGTGGAACTCGACCGGCCGCCCGGCGTCGCGTGCCCGGAACATCAGCGAGTTCCCCATCGTCCAATTCCATCCGGTTTTGGGGGCCAGAGATTCCCCGTACTCATGCCGCGGCTCCTGCCCGATCCGAAACGGCACTCCTGCCTGGGCCCCGACCAATCCGTCGCCGGTGCAGTCGACGAACATGTCCGCGGCAAAATGCACTCGCTTCTCCGTGCCGAGTTGGATGGCCACAAGCTCCGTGATCCGATCGCCGTCGGTTCGGGTTTCGTAGACGTTCGTGTTAAGGAAATACTCCAACTTCGGTTCCCGTCGCACCGCATCATAAAGGACCAGGTCCCAGTGCGTGTTGACCATTCCGGTGCCGGAGGGATCGTGGCTCCGCATGCGTTCTTCGACCATCAATTCGTAGCCGATGCCGGTTTCGACGGCCAACGGGCTGTAGTTGCCCGCACCGAGAGGCGGTATGCGGATTTCGGTGCTCGAATTGCCGCCGAGCACCGGACGGTTGTGCACCAGCGCCGTGCGGCTGCCCTGTCGCGCCGAGGCCAGCGCGGCGCACACGCCGGCCAAACCACCGCCGGCCACCACGACGTCGAAGTGGTGACTTTCCTCGATCAAGTCGGTGCGTTGGCCTGATTTGCAAGGTTGTGCATGCTGGGCGGCAGAAGTCTCCTTTGCTGCCGACGCTTTCTCAGCCGGTTGGCTCCCGCTTTTCTGTGCGGCAGCCTCCTTTTCCGCTGCCTCATTCTGCCCGGCGGTCAGGCCCAGCGCGGCTGTAGATCCGAGAACTCCGCTGGCGCCAAGGAAGGCCCGGCGCGTGAGGTGCGGCTGATTTTGGTCTGCCTGCTGTCGTTTTGGTCGGTGGTCCATGTCTGGATACCTCAAGTTGAGTCTGTGTGAGAATAGGTGCTTCAGGAGGCGCGAAGTCGGTTCACGCACCATATCGCCTTTTGGCTATGATTCATGGTAACCGTTCACGCAACCGCTTGATGGGCCTTCGGCCGTGCCAAAGTGTTACCCATGAGCGATTGTTCTTAGTATCGCATAAATCCGAGACAGGGTCAAGTACCCGAATCTCGATCGGCCTGGATTCTGGATTTCTTGATCGGCGGGCCCCTGCCTGGTGTCCCACGCTCATTGCACAAACGCGTAAGCCCATAGTCAGCAAGGGGTTACAACAATTGGCTTTGATGCCGTAACGTGTTGCTGGATTTCAACTTACGCCAACCGTGCAACGTTCGTAGGACACGAGGGATTGTAGCCATGCGTCTAAATCCTGGTTGGGTTCTCTCCAGAAGTGGGCGAACGGTGCTACGGGTATACAGGCTCGAGCGAGAAAATTCGCACGCTAATGTCTGTCGTCTTACAGGTCTTGTCGCAGGACAGAACGATTC
>JAUWHT010000093.1 GCA_030605745.1 Pirellulales bacterium
CTTCCGCAGCGAGTTCGCACTAATCCCCAGGCTCTCCGCTGCCTGGCCAACGCCATACCCCTGCTCGGTGACCAGTTTCACCGCCTCAATCTTGAACTCGCGACTGAACACTTTCCGTTTCGACATCTCTTATCCTCCTCAGAAAATCGTGGTATCATACACCCCTTTCCGGGTGTCCACGATCCCTGGGGAAGGCCAAAAATCCTATCTTTCTCGTAATCTTCTCCGTGTCCTCCGTGACTCCGTGGTGTATTCATTGAGGTTGAGTTAGCGTTGTAGTGTTAGGATGGGTAAACATTCATTGCGGCTACGGCAGAGCGGCTGCGTCTGCGAGGTACTTCTTACCGAGAAGCTTGACGCAGACGGGCTGCTGGGAACGTCCCGGGGCAGTTTCCGGGACAGTCAGGGCGATTCTGGCGGCTGCCGGCCGCTCCAGCAGGAGCTTTCCGTCTGCCCCGGCCAGGGCTATCCTCATGCCTTGTGTTTCGCCCGCCACTTGCACCGCCAGCCTGTTGCCGTCGCGCGCAACCGTCAGCAGGTTCGGCAGCCGGGCGATGCAGGCTACGTGGTCGCGCCGCAGCTTGAGTCCGACTGCATATCCTTCGTTTGTCTGCGCGGGCGGCAGCTCCTCGCACCGAAGCAACTCGAAGAAGTGATGGCCTTTCTTCGGCTGCACCAGCACCAGCGTTCCGTCAACCGTGTAACCCCGGGCGTTGTAAAGCAGTGTGATCTGCTTGCCCTTCGAGGTGAAACGGTTGGCATACACACGCTGCACCAAGGTCGGGATAAGCGGCTCCCGCTCGCCCGACTCGAAGAGGTCGGCGTTCTCGCGCAGGATGCGGTGATAGCGCGGCGGGTGCAGCCGAGCGTATGCGCCCGTGGCGTTCCAGAACATCCACTCCTCAGCGTGCGGTGTGCCGTGACTGCCCAGTTCGTAGCCTTTGCACTCCGGGAAGTAGAACCTGAAAAGGTTGCAGGGCACCGGCCGGATGGCTTTGACATGGCGTGGCCTCGTCTCGCCGATTATGCTTGCTTCCAGATATTGCGCCAAGTGGTCGTAGCCGGGATACTCGGTCCAGAGCACGAGTTCCGGCGCGACCTCGTCCATCGCCGCATGTACTTTGCGGCAGGCCTCGCTGGTCCCTTGAAGGCAGCCGTTGTGGCCCGGCTCGGCGAAGATATGCTCGTGCTCGGCGGACTCGCAGGCACACCCGGGGTGGCCGTATTCGTCCAGGCGTACGCCGGCGATACCGGTATCCGCGCAAATGCGCTTGACCGTGCGTGCGAGGTAGTCCTGCCACCACTTGGTGTCCGAACACATTTGGAATGCGGCGTATGACCCGACGTAGCCTTTCGGGGTCATGCCCGTCTTGTATTGGCTGTCGGACCACCGTGGGTTCTTGATACCGTACTTCAGTCCGTACTTGTGCCCGATCTCGCTCGAATCGCAGACCTTCCTCCCATTCATGTAGAACATTGGCAGGATGCCGGCGTCGCGGATCGTCTTGATGTAGTTGCGCAACGTCGGCAGGCCGCCCCGGCTGTCGTCATACCTATAGTCGGGGCAGTTGAGGCGATAGATGGGCTTGCCCGTAATCGGGCTCGGAACCCACCACTCCTTGCGCTTTTTGTAGAACGTCTCCCCGAGCTTCTCCAATGCCTGTTCCAGCGGCACGCGCCAGGGGCCGACTTCGGAACCGGCCCACCACGCCATCAATTCGAGGCCGTCGCGGTCCTCTTTGATGAAATCGGTGCGGTAAGCGCCGTCCTTGTAGAGCGGACTTTGGCCCCAGCCAACGGATGATATGTTGTAGCAGTCGCGCAGCTTCGAAGGGTAGGGACGCCATTTCCAGACCGTGTGCGCCCACTGACTGTACTGACTCATGGCGACGTGCCAATCTCCCGCGTGTACGGCGATCATCGTATCCGGCGGCGAGAATGATTCGCCCGGGCCTCGCGTGCGCTTGAGGTACTCGAAGGTCATGGCCGTCCCCTGGCCTGGGTCGAGGCTGTCGCACCAGGGCAGACTTCGATCCATGTGACCGTAGCCCACGAAGGTAATAGAGTAGCCCGGTCCAAAGGTCTTGCCCTTTCGCAGTGCGGGACACTTGTAGAGTCCCTTC
>JAUWHT010000123.1 GCA_030605745.1 Pirellulales bacterium
CCGGCACCCTTTGGAGCCGTCTGATTCTGGACCTGAATCGCGCCTCCGAAGCGGTCGGACGGAGCATCGCCGAGCTACGGCAGATCGCCACCGGCCTGAAGGCCGTATTTCTAGCGTTCTGCACCTAAAACCGGAAGAGCCACAAATGTCAACCGAATTGCCGACATGGAACCCACTTTCCAACTCGATTCAGCATGACTGAGATGCTACCTTCTCCGGCACTGGCTGGCAAGCAGACGGTCTCTTGCTCTTGCAAGCAGCCAGTAGCACCCGGCGCCTGCAACTGCTGCACCCTGAGTTGGGTGGACCGGAAATGAAGGCTCAGTTCATCGAACTGTTGAACCGCTGCCGCCGGTAGCCGCGTAGGCTCGGCGTTTTCAACCCCACCCGACCGGGCGAGGCTATCTCTGTTCATGTGAAAAAAGCGGTGTTGACAAACGCATTCTCGTGTATGAGAATATATGCCGTTGATGTTTCCAATAGTCGTTTAGCCGCCGGGCTTGCCCGGCGCGTTTGCGTTGGAGCGTATTGACACACCCAGAAACGCGCCGGGCAAGCCCGGCGGCTAAACGGTAGATTAGTACTCCTCGAGGAATAGGAATGATGGAACATTTTGAGATTGACGCGTATGCACCGGCCCAGATGGCTGTGCGGGTGGAGAAGGCGGGGGTCACCAAGGGCAACTTGGACTTCGCCTCGGTGTTTGCTCTGGCTATGCTGGCTGGCGCATTCATCGCTTTTGGAGCAGTCTTGTGTACTTATGTGATCCATGACTCCCCGCTAAGTGCGGGGCTGACGAGCCTCCTCGGGGGACTGGTCTTCTGTTTGGGCCTGATCTTGGTGATTGTTGCCGGCGCGGAGTTGTTCACCGGGAACAACCTCCTTGTGATGGCCTACGTGAGTCGGAAAATCACCCTGGGACAGCTTCTGCGCAATTGGGCCATTGTTTTCACAGGCAACTTTGTAGGCTCGTTGTTCATCGTGCTCTTGATCTTCCTGAGCGGTCAGTGGACGGCTGGAGAATCGGCCGTGGGGGTCAAGGCGCTGATGATCGCCAGTTCAAAGGTGGACTTGACTCTGTGGCAGGCGCTCTCCCGGGGTGTTCTCTGCAATATCTTGGTCTGTTTGGCCGTGTGGCTCTGCTTCAGCGGACGATCCGTTGCCGACAAAATCCTGGCCATCATATTCCCCATTACGGCTTTCGTTGCCTTGGGGTTTGAGCACTCCGTGGCCAACATGTACTTCATTCCGGCAGGCCTGCTCGTGAAGCAGAATCCCCAGGTGTTAGCTGCGGCGCAGGCTGCGCTCGGCGAGGCTCCGGATCTGTCCAAGCTGACAATACACGGCTTCCTGCTATACAACCTCCTGCCGGTTACCATCGGTAACATTATTGGAGGGAGTGTATTCGTCGGCGCCATATATTGGTTTATATACCTCAGACACACTGCGGTAGAGGCGATTCGACGCCTTATGACAAGCGGGCCGCCCACCGTTGCCGCCGGCACCACTGTTGCGGAAGCTGTTCAGGTTATGAAGCAACATGCCTCCGGCAGTGTCCTGGTGGGCGAATCCGACAGTGCCGTGGGCATT
The DNA here is from genome assembly GCA_030605745.1 of Pirellulales bacterium. Classification (GTDB taxonomy): domain Bacteria; phylum Planctomycetota; class Planctomycetia; order Pirellulales; family Thermoguttaceae; genus JAUWHT01. The sequence continues at coordinate 1,591 of JAUWHT010000123.1, forward strand.
GTGAGCGAGGCGGACATTGTCCGCAAGGTCGTTGCGGTCGGGCAAAGCACGGCTTCTGTGAAGGTGGACCAGATAATGAGCGCCCCCTTGATCTGCGCGGATATCAAGACGCCCGTTTACGACATATATCGCACCATGGCGGACAATGGCATCCGGCATTTGATCATCACCGAGGAGGGACGGCCCGCCGGTTTCGTGTCCGTGAAGGACTTGCTTAGAAGGCCCATAATCTGACGGAATTTGGTGAACGAAATCCCCCATCCACCTGCTTCGGTGCAAAAACTCCTCGCGGCCACCGGCTGCGAACATATATGCACCACAGGCCTGATCGCGGTTATGGTTAGCTGCCCACTGCTTTCAGGACAGGTCTGGGAGGGAGAGACACGACAGGATGGCCACAGGTCTTTTCTTTCTTCTTCAGGTCCTCACAGATGGCATGCAGATCGAAATTGAGTCTCTCCGCATGCGCCCTTCGAGCTTTCCTAACTTCTTCAACGATGGGGTCCTTCATTTCTAGTCTCCAATCAATTCATCTGGAGAACAGATTACGGGACATTGATAGCCGTGCTCCTCGACAATCGTTCTGATCTCGTTCTCCATTTGTGCGTTGTGGATATGTGCAAAGTTCCATGTCAGAAGATAGTGCATTCCGTTTCTCGCGGCCAGCGAGATATGCAGGGCGTCGTTGGGATGTCCCTTTGGAATCGGACCGTTGACGACCAAATATCTAGCCAGTTCTTCCGTAGCGTCGTCAATTCTGAGTACCGGGATCCCAGACACAGCCTGTAGCCGTTTACCAGCGGCCTCTGGGTCCCCATCTTCTGCCTCTTGGAGCACCAATACCGATATGTGGCGCTCGAAATCAGCTTCAATTCGGGGCCAGCATTCGCGTGTGAGTTCCTGTCGAGCTGCAACCACTAAGTCTCGGGAGGAACGCGCCGTGTAGTAACTGACTACACTTGTCTCTATGTACACCGTAGGCTTCATCATGTGGAAGTATACACGCAGCAGGGGGCACGGGCAAGGCTACCAAGGGCCGCGAACGTAGTTTACGCCGAATTGATCGGTGTCGCTGGGCCAGCGTGGGGTCGGCCTGTAGGCCCTGGAATTGTAGTAGCCGGGCCCCGGCCAGTTGCGCTCGAACTGCGGACAGTTGGCAGTGATCCGCGTGTTACCCACCCCCCAGCCAAAATGGGTTTGGTATTCGGCGGTGGGCGGCACGACCAACGCGACCGGCATCCCCCAGGCCGCATGATAGTAGCATGTATGCCAAGGGGAATACGGCGCACGGCGGCAGGCACGGACCTCCGGGGTGATGCAATAGGCCGTGTCAGCTAGACTGAAGACGACCAGGGCCGACACCGTTATGATGGTCAGGAGTGGGAATTTCATGTTCATTGCCACGCGATACAAGTGAAGGTCCAGCCGCTGCCGGGATTTTTGCGCAAGTATTTCCGGCAATGTTTGTAGAGGAACTCGTGCGGCATCAGCGGCTGGTAGGTAACATACGTGTGTCCGACCAGCGGCGGGACGGGCCGGGGGCACAAGTAAAGTTGAGTGGCGACGCCTCCGCAGCAACGCGGCGGAACGTAGTAGTTGTAGAACAAGTCGGGCGAGGTGCGGCACAAGTTGCCGGCCTGGGCCTGCTGTGTGCTGCCCAAATCCACGGTCCAGGCCAGCAGAACCGCCGCCAAGACAATCATGACCGGTGATATTCGGTGAAGCATTATATGGCTCCTACAAAGTCTGCAATTTCGAGTGCTCAATAAGAATCTCGGCCTGTGGCGGTCTTGCGGGTGAATCTTTATCTGCCGGATGTGGCCAATGTGCGGGAAATCCGGGAAAAACCGGGTAGGAGCGGGCCGGTAAAATCGCTATAATCCGCAGAATCGGAATATGCGCAACAGTTCAGATGGCCGAAGTTTTCGTTTGATTCTTGCATTTCGTACTTCGACATTCCTTGTTCGATATTCGATATTCATTGTCATGAGTAAGAGGCGAACAACAACCGCCGCGAGGGTCCCTCGGCGACGTCGGGCAACCGCTCAGTCGATGGCCGCCGGCCAGCGCGATATCTCCGTCAGCGAGTTCTTCGCCAAGAACCGCCACCTGCTGGGATTCGACAATCCCCGGAAGGCACTGCTGACCACCGTCAAGGAAGCGGTGGACAACGCCATCGACGCCTGCGAGGAGGCCGGCATCCTGCCCGAAATCTGGATCCACGTCCAACGCAACGGCCAGGACCGCTACAAAGTCGGCGTCCAGGACAACGGACCGGGAATCCTCAAAAAGCAAATCCCACTGATCTTCGGCAAGCTGCTCTACGGATCGAAGTTTCATCGGCTGCGGATGAGTCGCGGGCAGCAGGGAATTGGCATCAGCGCGGCGGGGATGTACGGGCTGTTGACCACCGGCAAACCGGTCAAGATCATCTCGAAGGTATCCAAACGCAAACCGGCCCATTTCTACCTGATCCAGATCGATACCAAGCGAAACCGGCCCGAGATCATAAACAACCGTGGCAAAGGCGTGGACATCCCACCGGGCGAACGCGGACGCACGGCAATCGAAAAACTGGGCATCGAGTGGATCGAAGCCGATCACGGCACCCGGGTTACCATCTGGCTGGAGGCCCGGTACCAGCGCGGACGCGGCAGCGTGGACGAGTACCTCGAGCAAACGGCCATCGCCAACCCGCACGTGGCAATCCACTACGTCGATCCGGACGATAACCAGAAGCACTACCCCCGCGTAGCCGAGGTCCTGCCGCCGGAACCGAAGCAGATCAAGCCGCACCCGTACGGCGTCGAACTAGGGATGCTGGTCGGGATGCTCAAGGAGACCGAGGCGCCCACGGTTTCGCAGTTCTTGACGAAGTCGTTCTCGCGGGTCAGCCCGGCGGTTGCCCGGCGGATTTGCGAAGCGGCCGAAATCACTACCCGGGCCAGACCCGGCAAGTGCGGGCGCCACGAGGCCGATGAAATCTACAAGGCGATCCAGAAGACGAAGATCAAGGCGCCGTCGACCGATTGCATCTCGCCGATCGGCGAGGAGTTGATTCTGAAGGGGTTGCACCAGGTAGTGCCGGGCGAGTTTTACACGGCAGCCACCCGGCCACCGGCCGTGTACCGCGGCAACCCGTTCCAAATCGAGGTCGGCCTGGCCTATGGCGGCGGTTCCACAGTGCATCGAGTGTCGCGCGAGACACTGATGGAACTGCTCACCGAAAGCGACGCCCGAACGCTGCGCCAGTTCCTCGCCACCACGTTCGACGGCCTGGGAACCGACGCGGCCGACAAGATTCTCAAAGAAGCCGGCGCCAAAACCCGCGCCTCACCCGGCAAGCTTAAAGAAAAAGACATCGACCTGCTGCACGAAGCCATGCGGAACGTCAACCTGCACGACGGGCAGACCATCAGCGTGCTGCGTTACGCCAACCGCGTGCCGCTGCAATTCCAGGCAGGCGGGTGCGCGATAACCCAAACCCTGATAGCGACCAACTGGCGGCCCTACGGACTGAGCCAGTCGCGCGGCTCGCTACCCCGGGGGCCGGTGACCGTGATGGTCCATATCGGCAGCGTGTGGGTCCCCTTCACCAGCGAGTCGAAGGAGGCCATCGCCGCGTACCCGGAAATTCAGAAGGAGCTGCGCCTGGCCCTGCAAGCAGTCGGCCGAAAACTGGGGATGTACCTGCGGCGCCGCAAGAAGGTGAAACATGAAGGCCAACGGCGAAACATCTTCCTCCGCTACCTCGGCGAAGTAGCTACCGCCGTCAGCCGGATCAACCGGGCCGATCGCGACGAGCTTTACGAGAAGCTGCTCAGCGTTGCCAAGAAACGGACCATCGAAGCCGACATGAAACTCGACGACCGCGGCCGGCCCGTCGAGGAAGAGGAACAGGACTTCGGACAAAACGTGTTGATCGTTGGGCCGAGTTGAGCTATGGAACCACAGATGAACGAGTTGAGCTATGGAACCACAGATGAACCTGGCGCGGCCTTCGGCCGCAACCAAAGGGTTCAGGGTTCAGGATTTTGGTGTGAAATCGAATACGGTTGGTAGCGAAGTCCTGAACCCTGAACCCTAAAACCAGTACGAGCAAAAGTTTGCCAGGAAAACAAGCTTT
>JAUWHT010000109.1 GCA_030605745.1 Pirellulales bacterium
GGCGCCGCGTGGACGCGGCGGCTAAACTGCTCATTTTGCTGATGACCGCGATAGTGCCGACAGTGGCGTGGTCTGCCGACGGGGTGATTCGATTTCGTCGGGTTTATGCGCCGGCCGATCGGTTGAAGGACTGGCCGCTGGGCAACACGCGGTACATGCGGATGGATCCGGCCGAGTTCGAGCGCCGACTGGCCGCCACCGAGGCCAAGACTGCCGATGCCCGCCCTTCAACCACTGCCCGAGTTGTCAGCGCCCGCTACCGGGCACGTTTGGTCGGCGATCAGTTGACCGGCGGTCAGGCGACGTTGCAAGTGATCCACTGGGCCGAAAGCCGCACGTTGTTGCGGCTGGACCCGTGCGGCCTGGCAATCGGCCGAGCGAGTTGGGCCGGTGACGAGCCGAGGCCCGCAACACTCGGATTGGGCGAGGACGGCAAACTGGCCGTATTTGTGGAGCGATCGGGCCGGTTGGATTTCGAGTGGTCGCTGTGTGGGCGTCGCGAGGCAGCCGAGACGGTCAACTTCCAACTCGAACTACCACCTTGCGCCACCAACCGCCTGATCCTCGACCTGCCCGAGAACTTGATTCCAGCGACCGATTGCGGAAGCATCGTGGAACCGGTCCGGACCGAGGCCGGGTTGCGGCGCTGGCAAATCGAACTGGGGGGACATCACCGCTGCCGGCTGCGCGTGGCGCCGGCCGGTGCAGCCTGGCCGCGCCGGCAATTGGCCCTGGTGCGGGAATCGGTCCTCTACGACTTCTCGCCGCGCGGCGTGGAGGTCTCGGCCCAATTGAACTTCGAGGTCCACCACCAACCCCTCGGGCAAGTCGCCGTGGCATTGGACAAGGAACTGCAACTGATCACCGCCCGATATGGCGACGTGCCGGTTCCATGGTCGGTCACCTCGTCGCCCGGCAGCCCGGTCAGCCGTGTAGTGCTCAGCTTACCCGAGCCGATTCAGGATACCGAGGGTGTCCTGCGTCTTGGAGCCTTGGCTCCGCTTCAACTCGACCGTCGCTGGCGGCTTCCGCGAATTCGGCCTGAAAAGGTGTTCTGGCAGGAAGGCAGCGCGACCCTCTCGGTCCCGGTCCCCCTGCTGGTGAAACATCTCGTGCCGATCGGCTGCCGGCAATCGGACACCGGTCCATTGTTGGCCCCCCAGGTGGGCGAATCGGCCGAGTTCCAGTTCTTCGGCCCTGATGCCACGGTCGAGGTTGTGCTTTCGCGCCGCCGTGTGCCGGTGCAACTTAGCAGCGGTACGGCGGTCGAGATGGCCGGCGGCGAGATGACCGCGCGGGTGGTGGCGGATTTTCGCGTCGCGGAGGCGTCGCGGTTCTCGCTTGAAGCGGACGTCGCCCGGCAGTGGATGATCGATTCGGTCGAGTCCAGCCCGCCGGGGGCTATCGACGATTGGTTGCTCGATGAACAACCCGGCGCCAGCCAGAAGCTGACGGTTCGTCTGGTCCGTGCGCTCGCGCCGGACCGGCCGCTGCAGATACTGATCGGTGCCCGCCGGTTCCACTGGCCGTTGGGGCGGAAATTGGGGATCGACGATCTCGTGCCGCTTCGATTCCACGCGGCCGGCCAGAGCAAGCGGCTCGTGGCGGTCCGAGCAGTTGGTCCTTACCAATTGAGGCTCGCTGGGACGGAAGGGCTTAACCGTGCTGACGCAGGAAGTCTCGATGCCGCCGAAAAGGAATTGTTCGCCGAACTGCCGCGCGACTTGCTGTTCTACAACGACTCGGCTGCCGCCGATTTGCGGATCGCGGTTGTCAGGCAGAAGCCCAGCTACACCGGTTCGATCCGGGTAGAGGCGATCGTTGCCGATGGAATGCTCCGGGAGGACTACATTCTTCGTTGCGCTGCGGAATCGGCCCGGGTAGATCGCCTGGTGGCCCACTTCACCCACCGCCGCGACGTGCCCTTGCGTTGGACCCTTGGCGCCGAGGACGACAGGCAACTCTCCGCCCGGCGACTGTCGATTGAGGAGCAGGCCGCCGCCGGCTTCAGCCCCGACGGGGAGACCTGGGAATTGACGCTCCGCCGGCCCCGGAGCGTGCCTTTTGAAATCCGGGCAACCCGGGAAATCCCGCTGGCCGACAAACAGCCGGTGAGCCTCGTTTCATTGCCGGAGGCCACCAGCCAGAGGGCGACGCTGGTGGTTCGCTCGCCGGGGCCAAAGGGACCAAAGGGGCCAAAGACCACGCAAATCAACAACCATCGGCTCAGACCGATTCCGGCTGAGACAGTCCCACTCGACCGGTACCAAACCGCGCAGGCTACCTACAGCTACGATCCACTCGGCGAGACCGCGGCGGCGCCCGACCCGGCGGTAACCGTCTCGATGTCAGTCGGCGCGGCCACACCATCGGCTTGGGTTTGGAGCCGACATCTCGAGTCGCGGTACGATTCCAACGGCAACGGCCGGCACATGGCCGGCTACCGGCTGCAAAGCTCCGGGGCCGGGTGCATACAACTGAAACTGCCGGCGGCAGTGACCATGGAAGACGTGCGTGATGTCTGGGTAGACGAAAACCGCATTGCCTGGCGCCGACCGGCGGGCCGGCACGCCCGCAGCTTGATAATTGATCTTCCGCCGGGCGCGAAGTTCCCCACCGTGTCGATCCACTTTGTCACGTCGGCGCCGCGCCTGGGTACCGTCGGTTCGCTGGAACCTCCGTGGCCGGTGACGGACCTGCCCGTCCTTTCACAGTACTGGACCGTATGGCTGCCGCCGGGTTACGAAGCGTACGATCAGGATCTTCGAGGGCAACCCGCCCGGACGCCGCAACTGAGCCACAGCCGGCGGCTCTTCGGCCCCTTGGGGCGATCACCCGACCGGCCGAATCTTGATCCGCTAGCTTCCAAGACCCGACAGCAGCAACCTGCCAAACATAACGCGGCCTGCGACCGCAACCAAAGCTGTTTAGCCCCCGGCGGTACGCCGGGGACGCCGCCGTACCGGCGGCGGCTAAACATGCGCGCACGGCGCGCAGAAGTTGCAACGGTAGACTCTAAGGTGCTTTGGAGAAGCCCAGTCGCGGCAGGAAGCGAACCGGCCGACACATACGGCTGGACCGCCTACCGAATGGAGACTCCCGCCACTACCACAATGCAACTGAAGTTCGTCCACCGCCAAACCATGCGATTGTTCGGCTGGGTCACCTTTCTGCTGGCGGTCGCCATCGGATGGTGGAAGCTCTCCGGTCGGCCGAAGTTGTTGACGTCGCTGCTGGGCCTGTTCGGCGTTGCAGCCCTGGTGGTTCCCGAGGCATACGTTCCCATTGCGTCGGGTGCAGTGCTGGCAGCGGCGTTCTGTCTCTTGTTCCGCCTGATCCGCCGTTGCGAGACGGCACGGCCGACGCGCCACGGCCCGTCCCGGAAGTCTGATGTCCCCAGCACCGTCTCCGGGGCGATCCAACTGGGTATCGTGGCGACGGCTGCCGCCGCGATGAGTGCCATGTGTGCTACTGGCCTCGGCAAGGAACCCGAACAGAAATCGGCCCCGGCCGCACCGCCGCTCTATCGCGTGTTCATACCCGCCGACGAGCAAGGAAAACCAACCGGCGGCAAGTATTATGTGCCGGTCGAACTCTACGAGCAGTTGTATCGCCCCCCAGCCGCCGGACGCGTCCACTTCGACAGGGAAGCGGCGCGCCGGGCCGCCGATCTCGGCCCGACCAACCGTCCGGCGGTCCGCTGGGCCGACGCTGCGGGACCGGGTGGAACGGGTCCCGCGGTGGACGTCGAGGAACTGCTCTGGCTGAAAGTCCATCCCGGCTCGGTCGTGCTGGATGCAAAGTTCAAGTTCAAGATTGTTGAGGGGCAAGTTCATCAACTCTGCCTGGCCGCCGATCACCGCTTGCGGCTGCTTCCGCTCGGGGGCGATCAACCACCGCTGGCCGATGTCCGCACAGTGCCCGGCAAACCACAGACGATCCGGCTCAGGTGGCCTCGCCCGCTCTCTGAGACGGTGGTTGTCGAGGCCAGGTTCCTTCTGACGAGCACCTCGGGCGTGGGTAACCTGCGGCTGCCGCAGCTTGAGGTGCTCGACGCCCGATCGACCAGGCGCTGGATGGCCGTCTCGGTCGACCCGGTGCTGGAGCACGAACAGCAGGCATCCGATCGGCTCGAGGCGGTGGCCGTGCCCGACTTCGTCAGCGCCTGGGGAAACGCCGCGGAACAACCGCTGTTCGCCTACCGCCTGGACGGCGGCGCGGCAGACTGGAGCATCTCGACCCGACCCCGCCAGCCACGTACTGCCGTCGAGCAGACGTTGGCGTTGGGCCTCGACCGGGAAAGCGCCGAGGTTCACTTCGACGCCCAACTGGTCACCACGGCCGGCTACAATTTCCAGCACCGGCTAACCGCGCCGGCCTCCTTGCAGATTGACAGTATCTCGGTGCTGGAAGAAGACGTCGAGCGTGCCGCCCGCTTCTCGCAAGACGAACACGGCACGGTCACTATCTTCCTCACCGGACCGGTGGCCGGCCGACAAAGACTCTCATTGCGCGGCCGTTTGCCGACCGTTGTGAACAAGGAGTTGCCGTTGCCGTCGTTGCAGATCGACGGGGCCCGGCTGAAATCGTCAACGATTCGGATATTCCGACGCCCGTCCGTACTGGTCGAGATCAGTCCGGTGAGCGGACTTACGGAGATGGACGATCCGATGGCCGGGCAGAGTCATGCAGAGTTGGGACGCCTGGTCCGCTGTTTTCGCGCCAAGGTGAACGAACCGGCCAAGGCCACGCTGAGACTTGTGCCGAGCAGTCCGAAAGTTCACGCCCGGCAGGTCACCCGGCAGCGCCGCGGCAAGCCTCACCAGGCGACCGTCCGGGCCGCTGATTCCGGCCAAGACGCCCCGCGTGTCCGCCTGGCCGACGTTCGTATCGCCTGGAGCGCCGACGGAAGCTGCCGCGGCGTGGCTACGTTCGACCTTCTGCCGGGCAAGTCGTCCGAATGTCCATTGTGGCTGCCGTCAGGTTACCACCTGGTGCAGGTCATGGTGGCCGGCGTGCCGACGGTGCCGGTCCCGGTCCGGCCGGGCGCGTGGCGGTTGCCGCCTGGTCCCGGGCAACTACCCCAGCGGATCGAAGTGCTCTTCACCGGTGTTTTGCCAGAGCCGGCCTCGGCCGCCGTACAACGCTTCGACGCGCCGACGCTCGGTGAACTGCCGGTGGAAAGAACCCTGTGGACGGTGGCCGGACCGCCGCTGTACGAGCCGGGCGAACCGGAATATGCAGCTTCCACCAGCGCGTGGCGCCACGAACTGGCCCGCCTGAAGAATGCGGCCGTGCTGATCGAGTCGGCCTCGATGCTGCCTGTCGAAGACCCGGACGAAACGCTCCGCTGGTATCAGCTTTGGGCACGCCGGTTGATCAACTCGCGGACGGTGCTGAAGCGCCAACTGGCACGAATCGATCCGACTAAGCAGCCCCAAGCTGCCAAAAGAGACATCCGCGCGATCGATAAGCGGCAGTCGCAAATCGCCGCGCGCCTGGGGATGACCGGCGTGTTGGCGCAACTGCTGGCCCAGGCGCCGGTGGCCGGCGACCCGGGCGACCTCTGGCAATGGCCGCTCGATCGTGGGCACGCTGCCACACGGTGCACCTTCGGCGACGGAGTCAACTCGATCACGCTCAGTTATCGCCGGGCGGACGGCGGGTGGTTGGGAGGCGGACCGGCAGCGGCGATCGGCTTCGCTGCACTGATCGGCCTGGTGCTGCTCGGACTGCGGCGCGGCACACTGGCCGAGTGGTTCAAACGATGGCCCCATGTGATTGGCGTGGCTGCCGGACTGGCCTGGTGGTTGTGGCTGTCGCCGAGCATTCTCGGCTGGGGGATCGTCCTGCTGAGCCTGGTCGCCGCGCTGCGTTCCGGCTGGAAACACTCTCCACCAACCCCCGGATCAAGCATAATCGCGCTACGCTCGGTACAACGGTAGGGTGGGTGCTTGCACCCACGCGTCTAAAGGACCACGAGTTTACGTGGGTGCAAGCACCCACCCTACACCTTGAACGGGAGCAGAACACCGGATATACTTTAATGGGTAGTGCCTCACGATGTTGGCAAGGATTTCTTGGGTTTATAGCGGTCTAATACTGATGTTAGAACATTTTCTCGTTGTTCGGCCCAGTCCTCTCGCTGCAGGTCGCTGACATGAGCCGGATACTGGATGTACGCCA
>JAUWHT010000364.1 GCA_030605745.1 Pirellulales bacterium
AGTTGCTTGATACTACAACCCGCTACAAAACAACTTACATGAGGATTTTCGACTATGCGGCAAGAAGCTGCAAGTTGTTGCAATAACTAGACTTAAACTCCGTGTTCTCCGTGTCTCCGTGGTGAACATAGCGTTGTAGTACTAATAGCCTAAATGTCCCGTGAACAGTTGCCCAAAAAAAGAGTTGACCGATGGAAAACAAACACGTCAGAATCCTGCTCGTCGAGGACGATCCGGACGACGTCTGGGTGATGCGCAATCTGCTGGGCGATCGCTGGGACGGCCCGTTTGAGTTGATCCACGTCGAGCTTCTCTCCGACGCGGTGAAGCGTTGCATGGAGGACCCCTTCGACGTTGTCCTGCTGGACCTTGCGTTGCCCGACAGCCAGGGGATGGAAACGTTCTTCGCCGTGCATGCGCGTGCCGGCGGCGTGCCGATCGTGGTCCTTTCCGCGTACGACGACGAGCAGACCGCGATCAAGGCGGTGCAGGCCGGCGCGCAAGACTACCTGGTCAAGGGCCAGGTAGACGATAACGCGCTGGTCCGCAGCATCCGCTACGCGATCGAGCGCAGCCGGCGGCGCCATGCAGAGGAGGAACTCCGCGACACCTCGGAGGAGTTCCGCGCCGCCCAGGAAATCCAGCAGCGGCTCTTTCCCGTCGAGGCACCCACGTTGGAGGGCTTTGATATCGCCGGGGCCATATATCCGGCAACGGCTACCGCCGGCGACTACTTCGATTACATCCCCATGCTCGACCAATGCATGGGGATCGTGCTGGGCGACGTCAGCAGCCATGGAATGGGGCCGGCGCTTTTGATGTCGGAGACGCGGGCCTGCCTGCGGACCTTGGCCCAGGCGTATTTCGACGTGGGGGATATCCTTACCCGCGCTAATCGGGTGCTGGTCGCCGACACCGCTGATTTTCACTTCATCACCCTGGCCATGGCCCGGCTAGATCCACGCACCCGCTCGATGGTCTATGCCAGTGCGGGGCAGCGGGGCTATCTGCTCCACGGCGGAGGTGAAGTGACGGTGCTGGACAGCACGAGCGTTCCACTGGGGGTCCACAAAGAGACGATCGTCCCCACTGCCCCGCCGATAACCCTTCAGCCCGGAGAGCTGGTAACGTTCTTTACCGACGGGGTGTTCGAGGCGGAGTCACCCGGCCGGGTCCGCTTCGGTGTCCAACGGGCATTGGATGTCATTCGTGCCGAATGCGACCAGCCGGCCCGGGCAATCGTCGACGCCCTTTATCAGGAAATTACCGGTTTCACACGGCATCAACCTCAACGCGACGACATCACGATCGTTATTATCAAATGTAACGCCGGCGTCTCGCCGGCATAACATGGCCGGCGAGACGCCGGCGTTAGGGCCAGCGCACAAATAACTTGTACGAATTCCACCAAGAGTGGCACGTCCCTGAGCGCAGCGAAGGGCGTGTTTGGGATACCTTGCCACGCCCTTCGTTCCTCAGGGCGTGCCACCAATTTGTACAGCTTATTTCTGCGCGGGCCCTTACAACCATCTAGGAGCATTATAATGAAGATGAAAATGTTGGTTCTGTTGCTCGCCGCCGCGACGTGCTTCGTAACCGGCCGGGCCGCACTCGGGCAGATTATCCCGACGCCATTTGAACAGAGACCCGAGCCGGCGGCCCAGGCTTACAACCGGGGCGTGGCGTACACCAAGCAGGGCGAGTTGGATAGGGCAATCAGCTATTTCACCCGCGCGATTGAACTCCACCCGCGATTCGCTCGGGCGTACTGCGACCGCGGCCTGGCCTTCGCGATCAAGGGTGATTTCGACCGAGCAATCGCCGACCTGAACGAAGCGATCCGGATCGATCCGAGCGACACCGCACCGCTGATCAATCGCGGATTTGCCTACCACCGCAAGGGCGAGTCGGAGCGGGCCATCGCCGACTACGACAAAGTCATCCGGATGAAGCCGCAACACGCCGACGCCTATCGCGAGCGGGGGTTCGTCCGCGCGATGAACGATGATTTCGACCGGGCCTTGGCCGACTTGAACCAGGCAATCCGGCTCGCGCCGAACGACGCGGCAGCTTACACCAGCCGGGCGATGGCCTACTCCCGCAAGGGAGACCTCCAGCGGGCCATCGACGATTACACCCGCGTGCTCCGGCTGAAGCCCAAGGACGCCGCAGCCTGGGCCGGTCGTGGCGACGCCCGCGCGATAACCGGCGACCTCGATCGGGCGCTTGCCGACTTAGACTATGCACTTCGGCTAGATCCAGAAAACTCTGCGGCCCGCTTCAGCCGCGGATTCGTCCACTTCCGGAAAGGCCAAATCGACAGGGCGATCGGCGACTACAACGCGGCAATACGGCTCGATCCCGATTACGCCGACGTGTACCGCGCCCGCGGTTATGCGCTAGCAATAAAAGGCGACCTTGACCGGGCCCTAACCGACTTGAATCACGCGTTGCGGCTCGCTCCAGACGACGCAGTGGCTTGGCTGCGCCGTGGATTCGCCCACCTCAAGAAAAGCCAGCCCGGCAAGGCGGTTGCCGATTGTACCAAGGCGCTCCAACTCGACCCGCAGTACGTGGAAGCCCGGCTCCACCGGGCACTGGCGTATGCCGAAAACGGCGAGCTGGACAAGGCCGTTGCCGACTACAAGGAAGTGATCCGGCTTGATGCGAGCAGCGCTGAAACCTACAAGGCGTGGGTCGGCGGCAAGGGCAGCGGCGACCTTGGAGAGATCGTGGACCGGCTGGAGGCCGTTTTGCTGAAGAGCAAAGACGAGGCCAGCGCCAGCTACCAGGAGGCATTCGAGAAGCAGCAGCAGGGCGACCTCGACGGGGCCGTTGCCCACTACAGCCAGGCGATCCGGCTGTACCCCCGCTATGCTCAGGTCTATTTCAACCGCGGCGTTGCCTACCGGGGAAAAGGCGAACTGGACAAGGCGATCGCCGACTACAGCCGGGCGATTCGGCTCGACCCGAAATACGTCGCGGCCTACGTCAACCGCGGCGCCGCCTACTTCCACAAGGGTGATCCGAAGAAGGCCCTGGCCGACTTCGAGAAGGCGCTTCAAATCGATCCGAACAACACCAAAGCCCGCAACGCCCGGGAGGTCGTCACCAAGATGCAAAGCGAAGAACCCTGAGAGCTACGAGCAAGCGTCTACACCGGATCAGGCAACTCGTAGCCCTTCCGCTTGGGTCGGTCCAGGTACGTGTTGGCCTCGTCGTCGCCGATGAAGGTTTCTTTCTCGGGGTCCCAGCGGAGCTTGCGGCCGAGTTGGCGGACGATGTTGGCCAAGTGGCAGACGGTGGTCGATCGGTGGCCGATCTCCACGTCGGCGTTGGGTCTCTCGCGGGTCTTGATGCAGTCGAGCCAGTTTTGCATGTGGGGTGTGGTGATCCAGCCCGGCCCCTCCCAGATTTTGGCCACTGCCGGCTTCGGTGGATCCTTCACCAGATCGGGTGGGTTGGTGGTGAACTTGTTGCGGTTGATCTCGATCTTGGCCTTGTCGCCGACGAAGATCGCTCCGCCCCAAGGACCCTTCTTCTCCAACTCCATCCTGAGCACTACTCCGCTGGCGTAGCGGTAGGAAACCTTGCCGCTGAGACCTTCGGTTACGGGCCAGACTTCGACCGGACCACTCTCGTCCATTCCCAAGGCCCATTGCACCTGGTCCAGACCATGCGGACCCCAATTGGTCACCGAGCTACTGCCGAAATGCGGGCTGTGTAGTCCTCCGGGCCATAACTTGCGAGTGAACGGCCTGAACTCGACCTGTCCAAGCCACATGTCCCAATCGAGCCATTCAGGCACCGGCTCTTCGGGCCAGTGGGGCAGATCGGTCCGGCCGAACCCATGATAGTTCATCGCAATGATCGTATGGAGCTTGCCGATCCCCCCAGTGCGGACCAACTCGCAGGCAAAACGATTCATTTCCATCGAGCGTTGTTGGCTGCCGGTCTGGAAAACCCGCTTATACTTTCGCACCGCTTCGACCAGCACGCGGCCTTCGCGGATGGTCAAGGTCAACGGCTTCTCGGCGTAGATGTCTTTGCCGGCCTGGCAGGCGTGAATACAGGGCAGCACCCGCTGCCACCCTTTTGTGGCCACGATCACCGCGTCGATGTCCTGCGCCTCAAGCATCTTGCGATAGTCATGGTAGATTTTCCAGTTTGCACTGCCGGCTTTCTCCTTCTGCTTCACCGTTTCTGCGCAACGCGGGAGGTAGCAGTCGCTGATGGCGACGATTCGGCCGCCCTTAGGCACATGATCGATGAGCTGCTTCCCGCGGTTGCCAACACCGATAAAGCCGATGCCGATGCGATCGTTGGCCCCCGGCTTGCCCGAGGCGGCCAGCACATTGCGGGGGATAATGTACGGCGCCGCCGCGCCGGCCGACGCCAGTACGGCGCTCTCTTGGAGAAAACGCCGTCGAGAGAACTTCTTTGAGCTTGCCATTTGCAAACCTCCTTTGATGAATGTTTGAGATTCGTGTTTGTAACGATTACCTGTTGCGCCGCCGCGCCGGGACCGCCCTGTTGTTTGCGCGAGTGTGGGAACCTTAGGCATTGTAAAAGAATAACTTGACCGAATCGGCAACTGGGTGGCACGTCCCTGAGCAGAGCGAAGGGCGTGTTTTTCCGGCCCCC
>JAUWHT010000144.1 GCA_030605745.1 Pirellulales bacterium
CCATCCCGGCGAGGTAGCTGATCGACCGCAACGTGCCACGAAACAAAACGCGGTCAAAGCCCGACAAAACCCCTACGATATGCTCCCCATGCCGCTCAAGAAACCGTTCCATCCCATTCTCCCAAAAGCCGTCCACGCCCCTTTCTGCTCTCAAGCAGCGTAACAAATAAAATGACACTGACAACTGACCACTATCCACTATCCACTTTGGTTGCGGCCGAAGGCCGCGCCAAGGAACACCAGGCGTTTGGAAATGGACCGCTGAATTCATACCCTGGTAGCGGCCGAACACGCGCTGGCTGGGTGAAATCGCGTGCCAAAAGGATTGCATACTCTGACGGGATTCGATGCGGTGATATTTCGCCACAGTTGGCGATCCCGACCATGCTCGATCGACTGGCTCCGGTCCTGAAAGCCTCGAAAACGAAACCGCCGGCGAAGGGTCTGATCAGCGCCGACGACGAAGCCTACATGGCCGCAGTCCTGGGATGCACTATGGGCATATTGCGGCATCCCATGACCGGCCTGCGGCCCAGCGGAGACCCGGACGTGTTTTTTGGCGGACCACGACAGCAGAGGAAACGCATGGACGAGATCACACGCGCGGTCCGCTGGCACCGGATAGCACCCGCATTTGGCGTGGGCACCACGGGCGTAGCGTTGGACAGCCAATCTCTTTACGACGCGTGGACGTATAATCGTGGAGAGTTCTGGGCAAGTAACCTCGTCGGCAAAATGGTTCGGCAGGGTGCTCCTGCCAGGATCACACGCGGTCTCCCGCTGCCGGAGGTGAAAGCCGAACACGAGCCGCCCTTTGTTATCGCCTCCCGCCACCCCAACGGCGCAGTAGCCGTCGCAACGTTGGGCCGAACGATGCCGGAGAAGGGATATTTCTTCTCGGAAGCGGATGTGACGTTGGAGGTCGGTGACCTTCGGGGCCCAATCGGCGTATTCGGCTATTACCGGAGCCTGACCCTCGTGTTCGACAAGCCCGTCAGCGGCAAGCGTATCTGGGCGCAGGATCTGGCCGGTGAGGAGGCTACAGATATCACTAACCAGGTGAAGATTGATGGTAACCGCGTTATCCTGTCCGGTGAGTTGATCAAGACGATTGGCTTAGCTGCGGCCGGCAAGGACGACGTTTCCGACCCGGGCTTGGTGATGGTGATAGAGCCAGCGTGAACGGCCGGCATTCATCCCCGCGAATTTTGGGAAATCCCGAAGGTGTGACAGCCGGTAACAATGAGAAAGGGAATCAATACATGAAGTACAGAAAGCTCGGACGTACTGGCTGGGAAGTTAGTGAAATTGGTTACGGAATGTGGGGTATGGCCGGCTGGACCGGCTCTGATGATCGGCAGTCCATGCAGTCTTTGCAGCGAGCCGTTGATCTTGGCTGCAACTTTTTTGACACTGCCTGGGGTTACGGTGCAGGCAAGAGCGAAGGCCTGCTCGGAGAACTCGTGAAGTCCAACCCGGGTAAGAAGCTGTACACCGGCACCAAAATTCCCCCCAAGAACATGATGTGGCCCAGTGCACGGGAGTATTCTCTGGAAGACTGCTTCCCGCCCGACCACATCGAGCAGTACGTGCGCCGCAGTCTGGAAAACACCGGGTTGGAATCCTTCGATCTGATGTACTTTCACACCTGGGAAGATTCCTGGCTGGAGGACGACCGGGGTATTAAGAAAATGGAGGAACTCAAGGCGCAGGGGCTCTTCCACGCCATCGGTATCAGTCTGAACCGCTGGGAACCCTGGAACGGACTCAAAGCGGTCCGGAGCGGATTGATCGATTGTGTCCAGGTAATCTACAACATCTTCGATCAGAATCCCAAAGACGAACTCCTGCCGGCATGTAGGGAACATAACGTGGGAGTTATCGCCCGGGTGCCTTTCGACGAGGGGACCCTGACCGGCACGCTGACCCTGGAGAGTCGCTGGCCGCAGGACGATTGGCGCAATACATATTTTGTGCCGGAGAACTTGAAAGCGAGCGTGGAACGTGCCGATGCGCTCAAACCGTTGGTTCCCGGCGGCATGACCATGCCCGAGATGGCGCTGCGGTTCATCCTGGCCGAACCGACCGTCGGCACGATTATCCCCGGCATGCGTAAAATGAAACACGTGGAATCGAATATCGCCGCCAGCGACGCCGGTCCGCTTGACGTTGATCTCTTGAACGAGTTGGAAAAACATCGCTGGGACCGCCGGCCTACTGAATGGTCGCAATAGAAACAACCTAATAGCTATGAAGAAGGAGACAATGTCATGTCTAGTCAACAGCCGTTCTTTGAAAGCAATGCGGTAGGCGAATTGAAGCAAAGGCTGTGGGAAGCAAGTGACGACGAGATCGACAAAATCCTGGCCGACTACGAGGTGCCGTCTTTGGGCGAGATGGACAAACCCGGCTGTTACATACAGAATACGGTCAGAGCGGTTCAAGGTAAGAAGAAGGAGAAAAACGATATTGCCCTCATTCCCCTGGGCTCGACCGAATGTCATGGTTTCCATTCCGCGGCCAGCCAGGACCTGCTTCAGGTGACCAGGCTCTGTGAGGCGATAAGAAGACACACCGCCAAGCAGGGCCGGGAAGTGAACATTGCACTGTCGCCCTGGATCTACGGCAACCACCCTCATCATCATGTGGGTATGCTGGGGACGATTCCCATTAGCCCGTCGGTCTTGGAGCGGCTGTTGGTAGACGTGATGTTCGGGCTGTGGGCCGACGGCTATCGCAAGTGGATATTTGTCAACAACCATGCCCAGCATTGGATCATTGTCTCGGCCATCGATTCGTTCTCTTTGCGCTATCCGGAGCTTCCGTTCTACGGCGTGGCGCTCGACTGGTGTTCATCCGTTTGGGAGTTCTTCCAGACCAAAGATAAGGGCGGCAGTTTTGAAGATGATTTCATTCATGCCGATGAGGCGGAAACCTCGCTGATGCTGCTGCTGGCGCCGGAGATGGTAGACATGCAGTACGCGGTGGATACGACCTCGCACGGCTATCTGCCGGACGGACACTTCAACAAGTCGGCCAACCAGTTGGCATCCAGGCCGAACCTCTGGTACAGCGTCCGGAACAATGCGGCGGTGGAATGTGTGGGCACTCCGGAAGGCGTGGTGGGCAGAGCAACGCTGGCTTCCGCCGACAAGGCGAAACGCCCCGTGGCCGCGGCACTGTCGTATTTCTCGCTGTTGCACGACGACATCCTGGAGAAATTCCCGCCGGGTGTGGTACCTCCAGTGGAGGAAGTCACCCTGTTCAAGAACGAAGAGATAGAAGGTTACCTAAAGAAACCGGAAGAACCAGGCTATCTAATATGACAGCGCTAGGTGTTTTTTGCGATTTACGTCTGGAGGTTTCGCCTTTCGTCGTCGGCTTTCGTAGGATGCTCGGTTACGTTTCTGGTGGTATTGATTGATGTTCGCAAGTAGTTTCACAAATACCGGATCG
>JAUWHT010000032.1 GCA_030605745.1 Pirellulales bacterium
GTACACATAGAAAACGTTAGAGTCAGAGAATTTCACAAAGCCGCGACCGGTGGTCGCGCCATGATGGACCGGGCTCCACGCACGAACACGCCATGGCGCGACCACCGGTCGCGGCTTTATGACGTCGGGTGATCAATCCTCGGGCAGGAGCTGCCGGGTATCGCGGTCGCTTGCCATCTGTACGGTAAGTCTTCCGCCGGTTTCCGCGCAGAAGCGGATGTCCGTGGCGGCACTTTGAACCCAGCCGTCGTTGTCGGGGGCTTGCCTTTCGTAATCGTCGCCGGCGAGCACGTACACCTCCGGCACCTTGGTGTCGCGGTTGATGATCCACACTTCAGGCATCATGGCTTTCATGCGTACTTACCCCCGCGAAGTAGCTTCGCTTCTTTCCGGCCGGAGCCGAGCTCATTGAGAAATTTTCCAATACCTACACCTATTCTATATGCCCGCACCAATCTTGTACAGTACGGCAGTGTTGGCGAAAGGGCGAAAAGCAATGGGAACGTGATATGCTTTGGAAAAGGGGCTCGGGGCTCGGGATTCGGGGCTGGAGGATTGCACCGAACACCCCGA
Organism: Pirellulales bacterium; assembly: GCA_030605745.1. GTDB lineage: Bacteria > Planctomycetota > Planctomycetia > Pirellulales > Thermoguttaceae > JAUWHT01. The sequence continues at coordinate 574 of JAUWHT010000032.1, forward strand.
GCCCCGAGTTCCGAGCCCCGAATCCCGTGTCTTATGCCGCTTCGGCGGTTTCATCGTCTTCGTAGTCGTCTTCGGCGGGCTCGTCTTCGGCTGGCAGGATTTCGTCGGCCGGTTGTTCGGGCTCTTCTGGCGGCGAGGTGGGTCTCTTGCGCTTGCTGGTTTTCTTTTTCTCCGGCTGCTCGAACCTGATCGGTGCATGCTCTGCCTCGGCGTTGTCGGGCAACCGGCTGACCGGCACGTTGAGCGACTTGAACAGCTTCAGTATGTGCTCGTGGCAGGTGAACACAAGCAACTGGTGCCCGGCGGCGGCAAAATCGCGCAACACGGCCGCGGCGGCCTTCGCCCGGTCGGCGTCGAAGTTCACCAGCACGTCGTCCAACACCAGCGGCAGCGTTGCGCCGCGCCGGGCGTAGGATGCAACCAGCGCCAGCCGCAGACTCAAAAAAAGCTGCTCGCGCGTCCCCCGGCTGAGCACTTCCACCGGAAGCGAATTGCCGTCCGCGTCGTCTACCCGAAGCACGTCCTCGCCCAACGGCGTCCACACGCGGTGGTATCGGCCGCCGGTCAGGCGATCGAGGTAGCCGGAGGCCTCTTGCAAGGTTTCCGGCTGCCGCTCCTGCTCATAACTGGCGCGGATCACCTCCAGTGTGCGGCTGGTCACCGCCAGCACCTGCCAGCGGGCGATTGCCTCTTCGAGCCGTTTTTCCAGCGTGGCCAGTTCGAGCTGCTTCAGTGCCATTTGCTTGTCTTCGGCCAGAGTCTTCAATTGTTCGGCCAGTTGTCCGCGCTTCTCGAAGCGATCTTGCAACTGCTTTTCCAGCACGGCCAATCGCTCGAGCAGTTTGTCGCGACGTGCTTCGAGCGATTCGGACGCTTCGCCTTCGAGTTGTTCCCGGACCGCCTGCTCGGGACAGCTTCCGCCGATGGCCGCGGTTATCTCCCGCGCAACCGCGTCGCGATCGCGTCGGAGCACTTCTGCCCGGGCCACCTGCAGTGCCCGCCCGCGGAACTCTTGTTCATCTCTGGCCCCCGCCTCGCGTAGCAACTCGCGGCGAGTGAGTTTCAGCCGGCTGACTGCTTGCTCGTGTCTGGCCCGTTTGCGTCGAAGGAGCCGGGTCTTTCGGATGAGCAGGTCGCGGCGGCTGATGCGGCCTTCCTGCTCGCCGAGCGCCTTGCCAAGCCGGCGCAGTTGTTCGACCGGTTGATCGCCGGCCGGTGCCAGGCCGGTGTCGGTTACAATCTGGCTGATCCGGCCGGTAAGCGAGTCGAGTTCACGGCGGCGGCGGCCGAGTTCCTCGCGGCGGTCCTCCAGCCGGCGGTGCATCCGGCCGATCTGGTCGCAGCGCCGGACCAGTTGGCGCACTTGCTTGGGCGCAAGGTTGGTGGGCAGCCCAATGGCGCGGAGTGCCTCGCGCCATCGGCGTCGGGCGGCGCCCAGTTCGCTCTCGGCCAGGTTGAGGCGTCCGGCCGCTGCATGAGCTTCCTGCTGGGCGGCGTCGCGGCGGCCGTCCAACGGCCCGAGTTCCTCCAAGGCGGCCAGTTCCTTCTCGGCTGCCTCCAGCCGGCCGGCGATCGGCCCGCCACCACGCGGAAGCTGCTGGTCCAGCGTGTCGCGCTCCTGCTTGGCCTGCTCGATTTGCAGCCCGAGCATGTTTATTTGCTTCTGACAGACCTCCAGTCGCCGGACGTTGGAGTGTTCAAGGATCACCTTGCCGAACCCGGCCGCACCGCTTCCCGCCAGGCCCAACAGGGCCATCGCCCAGCCGACCGAGCCGGTGATCGAAGCCGGCATTAGCAGGCCGGCCATCACCAGCACCACGCCGAGCACGAACACCGCGCCCAAGCCTGCCAGCACCCAAAGCGGCAGCAGTTGGCGGTCGACGAACCGGCGGCTCTGCTGCTCCAGTTCGGTCTGGTAGCGGGTCATCTCGTCCAGCCGCTCGTCGAGTTGTATCCGGCGGCGGAACTGCGCGACCCGGCTGCCGGCAGCGTCCATGACTTCGGCCAGATCGGTCTGTCCGCGTGCGGCAAGTGCCGCTTCAATCTGCCGGGAAAGCGACTCGGCGTTTTCATTGGCAGTGGCGGTCTCTTGCTTCGCCTCGCTTAGCCGCCTGCGGCACTGTTTCAACACACCGGCCGGCGAGCGTAATACGGAGAGCGAACGCGGCGAGATGACCGGCAACGATGAGTCGTCCGCGTGAGGTCCCAGCCCGCATTTCTCACTACGGTGTGCCACTGCTTCGCCAGAAGCAGTGTTTTCCCGGAAGTTTTCGCAGCACTGCTTGCCTGCGGCAAGCAGTGGCACACTGTTTCGGGATGTCCCGGGTTGGTGAGAAGTGCGGGCCAGGCCCAATTGCTCCCGCTCGGCGGCCAGGCCGGATTGCAGCTCGGCGATCTCAGCCTCCAACTCGCCGACCTGGCCTTCCAGTGCGGCAAGCCACGGCTGCTGTTCCTGTAGGGCCTCGATGCGGGCCGCCTGTCGCCAGAGGGCCTCGTTTATGCGCAGGCCTGCTGCCTCCGAGCGGAGTTGGTCGCGCCGGCGTTGCAACTGCTCGGCCCGCTGCCGGTGCTTTTGCAGCCGGGTATTCAGCGCATCGAGCCGCTCGACGGCTCTATCTACTCCATCGGGCATGGACGCGGCCGGGCCCAACGCAGTCAACTCGTCTTCCAGCGCCGCCCGTCGTGCCCAGCGGTCGTGCAGTGTTATGGCCAGTTCGATTACCCGGGCTTGATAGTCCGCGCGGTTCTTGTCTTCCTCCAGCCGCGTGGCTTCCCGATGGAACTGGTCACGCTCGGCGGCCAGGCGTCCATAGCGGCGAGTCGAGTTGCCCAACTCTTCGATCTCCAGCCGGAGCTTCTCCTGCTGCTCGAGCAACTGGACGACCTGGCACGGCCCGCCGGCGCGATCGAGGATACGGTTTCGCGAGGTCTCCAGTTCGCGGATCACCTCGACCAGCGAGACGCGATCCAGTCCGGCCGTAAGGCTGTAGAGCAACTCGGCGGCCTCGGTGTCGCCGAGCGTGCCGAGTTCCTGCATCTCGCGCAGCCCGACGGCGAAGATGTTGTTGTAGATCGCTTCGTCGAGTTGCGAGAGCAGGGCGCTGAGCAGGTGTTCACCCTGCCGTGTGCCGTCGGCGGCAGTCAGGGTGAGTTGCTCCCGGTCGCCGGGCTGGCCGCCGTCGGCATCGTCGGCGTGACGGTCTAGCCGGAACCGGCCGTTGGGACCGGCCAGGTCGATCGATCCGCCGGGGCGTCCGCCGCGCACGGGCGGAAAGTACCTTCGCCGCTCGGGCGAGAAGCCGTACAGCATCGAGCGAACGAACTGCAACAAGGTCGTCTTGCCGGCCTCGTTCGGTCCGTACAGCACGTTCAGCCCTTCGGCAAGCCGCTGGAGGCTAAGTCCGCTCCACACGCCGTAGCCGTCGATTTCCAGGTCGGTGATTTTCACGATTTGGGTTCCTCCCCGGTCAACAGGTCGGCGCCCAACAGGGCCGCCTCGCGTAGGATGCGTTGTCGGGCCGCCTTCTCGGGCAGTGCCATCGCCGGCCCCAAGGTCCCGGCCAGATGTTCTTCCCGCAGGTACGACTCCAGTTCGAGCGGTTCGGCCAGACTGATTTCGAACGATCGAATCCCGCGAAGGAAATCGCCGCGAATCGTTTCCTGCTCGTACCACTCCGGCGGCAGCGAGGAGGGCAGTTCAACCTCGAGCGATACGCTCCACGCAGCCGGCGGGCCGAAACCGTACTCGCCGCGCAGCCACTCGAGCAGTTCGGTTCCCAACGTGCCGCGCCGCAATTGGGCCAGCAGCGGCCCGCCGCCGGCCACCGTCCAGGAGATCAACAGGTCCATCTGCGGCGCCGACTCGACCAACGTGTGCATCCGCTCGCGGAGCAAGGTCTCCAGGTCGTCGCGTGTGGTTGCTTCGTCCACGACCAGTCGCTCACCGAGCCAACGCATCGCGTCGGTCGGCACCAGGCTGGTCCGCGCTCGACGCTCCTGGTCGACCTCGACCAGCGTGCAGCCGTGGGCCCCGTGCTCTTCCGCGCGGTGTCCCTGGGGGCTGCCTGAATAGTGGGCGACCCGCGGCGAACGGAACAACGTGCTGCGGTCGTGCCGGCCGCCCAGGGCCCAGTAGTGGACTGCCCTGGCCTCCAGCGCGGCCGCCTCGGCAGTCCCGTGAACCACGGCGATCGAGAACAGACCGCCCGGGTCCGGATCGAAATCACTCGAGCGGATTGTCCGCTGCCGGTCGCGACTAACCCCCATCAGGCGAAGCAGGGGCATACCGTCATGCTCGTGAACGAACTGCTCGACACGGCCTCGAGGGAAGCGATAGACGTTCTGGGGCAACGAGATGGCTGGTGGCCAGGCCTCTGGCGGATCGGCCTGTCCGCCGGCCCAGTAGACCGTGATGTCCCGCTCGGCAAGCCGGCCGAACTGCTCAACCAGGAACAGCGGTCCGCGGGGCCCGGTACGCTGCGCGTCCAGGATATCGCCGGAGAGGACCAGCAACTCGGCCTCTTCGGCCAGCACCGTCTCGAAAACCCGTTCGGCCGCCCAATAGGGCGCCTCGATAAACAGTTCCCGCAGATGGTCGGGAACCTCAGCCAGCCCCAGCGGCGGCAATTCCAGGTGGAAGTCGCTGGCATGGACAAAGCGAAAAGGCCAGTTCGACATGGGCGCCTCCGTGCGCAGAAGTTCACAGACAATCAACCGCGTACTGTACCCGGGATCGGCAAATGAGGCTACAGCGGTTCTTGCCCAGTTGATAAGATGGAAGAGAGAGGAAGAAATCGGCTCGTCGAGAAAACAACCAGGATACGAAGGCTAGGGGCCCTCAGGGTTCGGGGTAAAACAATGCCTCGAAATCCCGCGCCCCACTCACCACACGCACGATTTGAACACCCATATCACTCGGGCGGTAGAAGATCGCATAATTGTCCACCGAGAAGCAACGCAGGACCGGCGCAAGGTCCTCACATAGCTGACCCAACTCAGGATTGTCCGCCAGGAACTGACATGCTTGCTCAAGACGATCGACAAGCCTTGCGGCAGCAAGAAGACGATCCTGCGCGACGTAATCGTGGATATCACGAAGATCGAGTCTGGCTTGGGGGCTGAACTGACAGATGCTCATTCGGCCTTCTCGCGAAGCTCCCTGTTCCTCTGCCGTAGTTCTTGGAACACCTCTTCGCTGGGGATCCCTTCGCCCTGATCCAATTGCTCGATCCCGATGGCCACCTCTGCACGAAGTCTTTCCAGCCGCGCTTCACGGTCCTGTTCGTGCTCTTTGAGCAGTCGCAAACCCGCACGAACCACATCGCTTGCCGAGCCGTACACTCCGCTCTTGACTTGCTCGTGGACGAACTCCGCAAGTTGGGGGGACATGGACACATTCATCACGTCACCTCCTGGAAAACGCACGTATCGTGGGAGACTCTATTCAACACCCCAATTATGCCGAGAATAGCAGAATGTGTCAACTATTGTCATTTGCCCTGGCATCCGGGTCGGCTTCCATATCCACCCGAAGTTGCTTCAGATGTACCAGCGTCGCCTGGTCCTCCTTCAACTCGCACAAGGGAGATAACTGTTGGATTTCAATGGCCGCCCGGAAAAGGTCAATCATCGCCGGGCCTTCTGGAACAGACGCTGCTGCTCGACGAGGCCGCTGCTGGTGCGCGGTCTGCCGGGCCGAGCAGCAATTTGTAGCACGGAATCGATCGCACGAATACGCTGTTCGTAGGTCATTTCGCGGAGTTCTCGGCGGCGAACCGCCTCAAGCCTTGGTCCGGCCTTGGCCCAGGTTTCGCCCCACTTCTTCGCAAGGTCTTGGTCTTGGTCCGGCATCGTCGGCCCTCCCATCAACCACGTATTCCAACCATCTCTACCTGTAGGATACGCCGAAATGTGACGACTATCAATTGGTTGGAGGAAACTGACAGCCGGGACACGGTCCCAGGTAATACGCATGTAAGAACCCGGCCAGACCGATTGCTTCACCCAGGGCGAACAGCGGCCAGTTAAACGGATTGGGCCATCCGCCGGCCGAGACGTTGCGGAAATCCCAACAGAAGGCCACGATAATAATCAGTCCACCTCCGAGAAATGCCAGCCAGTGCAGCCGGCCGAAACGAATCGGCCTGCCGCGGGATTCCCGCCACAGGATCGCCACACCGGCGGCGATCAACTGTGCAGCGACCAGCACCGGCGCGATCACCGGACCCACCCACGGCACCGGCAGCAGGAACAGAATATCCCAGGTCCAAAGCGACTCCGGCCAGCCGATCAGCAGCCGGAGGAACAGGTAGTAGCAGATGTCCCAGACACCGAAGGCGATCATGAAGCCGGCCAGCCACTGGCGGAAGTTGGCGGCGACGGTCAGCCCAGCCGCGGCCAGCATCACCATGGTGGCGACCTCGCGGCCCAGTTCAGTCAACAAGACGCGCACGTACCGGCAGTCCGCGTTTTGGAAGCCCTCCTCTTGCATCAGCGGGAAGACCTCGTCGCTGGGCTGCCCGCCCAGTGCCTCCGGGCGTAGCGGCTCACAAATCGCGCGCAGGTACACGACCACGGCCGCCTCGACGTAGCCGAACCCCACGCCGAACAATATCAACGCGACCAGCACACGAGTCAGTTTCATGAGGTCTTCCCGCCACAAAGCCGCGACCGCTGGTCGCGGCTTTATGAGCCGAGCAGGAACGGGGTGGGGGTAAAGCCGATGGGAATGAAGGCCAGTGTTAGCCAGCCGAGGATTATCCGGCCGGGACCCAGGGGGACGTTGTCGTTGGCGGTAGGTGGATGGACGGGGCCCATTAGCATCAACAGCATCAGCATCAGTGTCCAGCCCCACAGGCCGTACCACACCACGGCCACCGCCGCCGCCAGAAGTAGCATCGACGCCACCTGATGTGCCTTCTCACGCAACAGTCCGTACAAAACGTGCCCGCCGTCGAGTTGACCGATCGGCAGCAGGTTCAAGGCTGTGACCAGCAGTCCAACCCAACCGGCGAAGGCCATCGGGTGTAGCAGGATGTCTTTGCCGGGGGGCAGCGGTCCGAAGATATGGTGGGTAAGCAGTTTGAAGATCGGCGGCTCGCCCAACAGGAACGCGCCCCCGCCTTTTGGCAGCGTGACAACCTGTGACCAGTGCAACCCGACGACACAGAAGATCAGCGTGGGCACCAGGCCGGCCAGAGGTCCGGTGATGCCGATATCGAATAGGGCCTTGCGATCGCCCATGCGGGCCTGCATGGCGATCACCGCGCCGAAGGTGCCGATGGGCGAGATGGGCATTGGAATGAAGTACGGCAGCGAGGCGTAGACTCCGTATCGCCGGGCCTGTAGAAAATGCCCCGCCTCGTGGCAGATCAGGATCGTCATCAGCGGCAGTGCGAACATCAGGCCGTGGGCCAGCCCGGACCCGGCACTGCCGACCAACAGCGTGCTCAGGCACGTGGCGACGAACAGCAGGACGGGCAGTCCGATCCGCCGCCGGCGCGCAACCGGAACGCCATACATTGGGCGCTCCGGAACCAACTCGGCCAGGATGACCTCCGGCTGCGGCCCGGCGTTTTCGCCCATCTCTTGATTTTCGCTACGGTCGTAGTCGTTCATCTGTTCTTGGTATTCTAGCTTGTCAATTCCGTGCGGCAAGGTCGGGACCGCTGGGCTTGTTGCGTGGGAGGGATGATTGCATACTGGGTGTTTAGCCGCCGCGTCTACGCGGCGCGCTTTCCCGGCGTGGACGCCGGGGCTAAACTCGGCGGCACACTAGGAAATCGGCCCATGCTCGACAGGTTCTTCAGGCTTTCCGAGCACAAGACGACTGTGCGGACCGAGCTTTTGGCCGGGCTGACGACGTTTCTGACGATGGCCTACATCATCTTCGTCCAGCCGGCGGTGCTCTCGGGAAGCATGTTCGACATGTCGACCGGGATGGATTTCGGGTCGGTGACCACGGCCACCTGCCTGGCGGCCGCACTGGCCACGCTGATCATGGGCCTGTACGCCCGGTACCCGATCGCCCAGGCGCCGGGCATGGGCGAGAATTTCTTTTTTGTGTTCTCCGTTTTGCCGGCGGCCGCGGTCGCGTTCGCCGTGCAGATCGAGGCCGGCTCGACCACGCCCTGGCAGATCGCACTGGGCGTGGTCTTCATTGCCGGTGTGCTGTTCCTGCTGCTCTCGCTGTTCGGTGTTCGGGAAATGCTGCTCGACGCGATCAGCCCCAGCATGCGCAACGGGATCGCCATCGGCATCGGCTTGTTCATCGCCTTCATCGGGCTGCAGAACACGGGCCTGGTGCTGAAGGATCCAGGAACCGGCGTGAAGCTCAACCCGCAGTTCGCCTCACCCGACCTGATTGTGTTTTTCTTCGGCCTGCTGGTTACCGCCGGCTTGCACGCCCGGCGTGTGCGCGGCTCGATCGTGTGGGGAATCCTGGCGGGAACGCTGCTGGCTGTGCTGTTGCGGCTCGCCGTACCGTACCTGCCAGAGGGAGTCGCGCAGTCGAAGCTGGTTGTCGACTCGATGCTGATGACCCGGTTCTCGTTTGCCGATAGCCTGATCTCGCAGCCGCCGTCGATGGCCCCGACACTGCTGAAGATGGACCTGATCGGCGCCCTGTCGTGGTCGATGGCGCCGTTCATCTTGATCTTCCTGTTCATGGACCTGTTCGACACGCTAGGGACGTTGATCGGCGTGAGTGAGCAGGCCGGGCTGGTCAAGGACAACCGGCTGCCGCGGGCCAACCGGGCGCTGATGTCCGACGCCGTGGGCACCGTGGCCGGGGCCGCCATGGGAACCAGCACGGTAACCAGCTTTATCGAGAGCGCCGCCGGCGTGGAACAGGGTGGCCGGACCGGACTGACGGCCGTTTGCACCGCCGTGTTGTTCCTGCTTGCGTTGTTCTTCTACCCGATCATCCGGATGGTCGGCAGCTATCCGCCGATCACCGCACCCGCGCTGGTCGTGGTCGGCTCGATGATGATGGCCAATGTCCTGAAGGTCCAGTGGTCGAACTACGCCGAGTCGATGCCCACCTTCCTGATCATCATCGGCATCCCCTTGACGTACTCGATTGCCGACGGCCTGGCGTTGGGATTTATCGCCTATCCGATCATCAAGCTTTTCGCCGGCCAGGGCCGGGAGGTGAAGTGGCTGATGTACGTGATGGCCGCCGTGCTGGTGGCCTACTTCCTGTTTGTCCGCATGGAAGTGGGGTAGGGCTCGGCAGTCGTAGATGGAGACTATCCCGTTTGTGCCGGCAGCCAGGTCGTCGAACTGCTGCCTGAGGATGACAAAGTCCAATTGCTCTTCTTTGCACAGGTCGATCAGATTCTGTCTGGTCGGTACCGGCTCGTGCATGTCAGTTCGGTAAAAGCGGAGGAACCAGTTGCGAGCCCAGCCGGACTGGAGGTGTTCTCGCATCCTGTCGACCTCGAATGGCCGGACCAGCATGGCCCTGCGCTGGCCTTCAATTGCGGTCTGCCGACTGTAGACGATGCCCGCAAGCTGAATCTCGCAGTAGAAGGAGTTGGCCGGGAGGTCGAACCAGACGTGGTTCTCATCGGTTGGCCAGTAAACCACGGGCGCGCGATCTCGATCTTGCCAGTGTTCGTGCAGGAATCGGCGGACAAAGTTCATCTCGGCATAATCTCTCTCGAAGGCGCCCCGGAAGCCCGGATCGTTCTGGATGAAGAACGTTGCCGTGCTCGCGCCGATCCAGACGGCCGCGGCCAGGAGGCACCTTTTCCGAGTGTCCTTGGTCGCCAGCCAGAGGCAGACGATAAAGAGAATCGCTGCTGTCACCATGATGAGTGCGTCGCATTGCTTGGGAATCAACCAAAGCAGCGCGAAAAAGCCGGTTAGTCCCAACTCCGGGAAGACAAAAGCGGTCATTAGCAATACCAATACGGCAATTGCTATCAAGCGTGCCGCCACGCCGGGTCGCCACCAGCGTGCGTAACCGGCCGACCCCAAGCGAGCCGCAGAAATACTGTCCTCCCAGAGCCGAAACGCCGTCAGCACTCCCAGCGGAACGGCCAGAAATTGCAGCAGCCACAGCCCTCGGTAAGGATTCCCCTGCAAAAGGAAGGCGTACGGATATGTTTCACCCAGGCACGAGCCCGCCACACATGCCAATGCCAGCAGGATTACAAGATGGATAACTATAGCCGCCTCGCGATTGAGATACCTGGAGGCCACAACCAATAGGCCTAACGAAAACGCGATCTGATACCAGTCGAGCGGGAACCAGGCCGCAGGGCAGCAGAAGGGGCTCCTCTGCCGCACAATGTTGTGCCACTCCGGATCCATGTATCCGAACAGAAGGATTCCCAGCGGTTCGTACAGCAGCACGGCGGCAGCCGCCAATACGGCCGCGAAACCGATCGACAACACGGCCTTCAGGGACAACTTGGCCATGCCAGTGTAGGCGACCGCCACCAGCAGCCCCCCGACCGCCATAAGCGGATGCACCGCCATTGCCAGCAGCATCAGCATCAAGGCACGGACGAAACGGCGGCGCAGCAATTGTTCGAGTCCCAAAAGTGTCAGCGCGACCGCCGGTAGTCTCGCGGTCAGGAACGCTTCCTGGACGTGAAGAATGTCCCACCCGCCATAAGGCACGGTGGTTACCGCCAGCAGGATCAGCGTCACGTTGCCTGCCAACCGGTTCGGTACCAGGCAGCGCACCAGGCGCATTTCGGCGAAGATCAACAGCGCCGTGCTGGCAACGTAAACCAGGAAGAACGACCATTCTAAGCCCACCGCCGATGCCAGAGGGGCCATGAGGGTCGAGAACACCGAATAGTTGTCCTGGGAGCCGTAGGAGAAGAAAAGGTCCCGGTCAAAAAATCCCGGGTTCACCCGGTTCATCACCTGAAGCGCGTACAGCTTGGCGTCGTGTTTAATGCCCGCATACGGCCAGACCAAGGCTCGAAGGGCATTTAGGACCAGAAAGAAGCACAACTCTCGCTGGGAGATGTGGTGGAAACAGTTTCTCAGTCGGTTGAACACGTTATATGCACAAGTCGTTTAGCCGCCGGGCTTGCCCGGCGCGCTGGCGTTAGAGCGAACTGGCCGTAAAACAGCGCGCCGGGCAAGCCCGGCGGCTAAACAGCTCGCTGAGGCAGTTGAGGCAGCAGTGGCCTTATAGAAGGATAGATTACAGAAACGTTTAGCCGCCGCGTCCACGCGGCGTGATTTCCCGGCGTGGACGCCGGGGCTAAACGGCAGGTCTCACCTTGTCGGCGGGACGGCAATGATTTTGACGGTTATACTGCTCCCAGCCGAACAGACGTCGGACAAGTCCCTGAGAACCGCCGCCCAAGCTGCTACATGCCGGGCATCCGTAGGTTAGAGTTGGTCTGGGCGTGCGCATTGACGTGAAGAGAATAGCCCCGCCCGGCAGGGCGGGGTTGAAAACGTCGAGAATGATGGAACCCCGCCCTTCCGGGCGGGGCTATGGCCGAATGCAAAACGGGGAGTTGTTCGTGGACAACACCCAAGCAACAGGGAGAGCAAAATGAGTCGGGAAACTGTAGTGGTGATCGGTGCGGGGCCGGCCGGACTGACAGCCGCCCACCAATTGCTGGAACGCACCGACATGCGGCCGATCGTGCTCGAACAAAGCGCGTACATGGGCGGGCTGGCACGGACGGTCAACTACAAGGGCAACCGCATGGACATCGGCGGGCACCGGTTCTTCTCCAAATCGGACCGGGTCACACAATGGTGGTTGCAGCGGATGCCGCTACAGGACATCAACGGCCATGACTCAGACCAAACCGACCGCGTGATGTTGCTTCGATCACGGCGGTCCCGCATCTATTACCAGCGGAAGTTCTTCGATTACCCGATCGGCCTGAGCCTGGACACAGTGCACAAGCTGGGCTTGCTGCGGATGGTCAGGATCGGTGCGAGTTACGCCCGCAGCATGATCTTCCCGATCCGCAACGCGACGACTTTGGAGGAGTTCTTCATCAACCGTTTCGGCCGGGAGTTGTACCGCTCGTTTTTCGAGTCGTACACCGAGAAGGTCTGGGGGATACCCTGCTCGCAGCTTAGTGCCCAGTGGGGCGCCCAGCGGATAAAGGGCCTGTCGATCAGCCGGGCGCTGCTGCATGCACTGAAAAGACCCTTTACGCCGCGCGACGTGGCACAAAAGGGTACCGAAACCTCGCTGATCGAGCAGTTCATGTATCCGAAGTACGGGCCAGGCCAGATGTGGGAGCAAGTGGCCGACGAAGTACGCGAGATGGGTGGGCAGATTCTGACAGACATGGAAGTCCGGCGCGTCGACGTGGCAGGCAATCGCATTACTGCCGTGGAAGCGGTGGACGTGAAGACCGGACAATCGAAGCGTTTCGAGGCCGACCATTTCCTCTCCACCATGCCGGTCCAACAGTTGGTCCGATCGCTCACGGTCGACCCGCCCGAGCAGGTACGCCGGATCAACGAGGGGTTGATGTACCGCGACTTCATCACGGTCGGGCTGCTGCTAAGCGAGTTGAAGGTGAAGGAGCAGACCGAACAAGGCTCGAAGCTGATCCGTGACAACTGGATTTACATTCAAGAGTCGGACGTAGCCGTGGGCCGGCTGCAAATCTTCAACAACTGGAGCCCATACCTGGTGGCCGATCGGTCGAAGGTCTGGATCGGAATGGAGTACTTCTGCAACGAGCACGACGACCTGTGGATCAAGAGCGATCAGGAGATTGTTGCCTTGGCGGCCGAGGAGTTGGCGAAGATCGGCATCATCGAGCCCGGCGCGGTGCTCGACGGCACAGTGATCAGGGTGCCCAAGACCTACCCCGCATACTTCGGCACCTACGACCGGTTCGCAGAACTACAATCCTGGCTCGACCGGTTCGAGAACTTCTTCCTCATCGGCCGCAACGGCATGCACCGCTACAACAACATGGACCACTCGATGCTGACGGCCATGGTGGCGGTGGACAATATCCTCCAGGGACGAACGGACAAGTCCAACATCTGGGCAGTCAACACCGAGCAAGAGTACCACGAGGCCAAGGAAGACCGGCTGGTGCAACAGCGAGAGTTGGCAACTTCAGTTTAGCCGCCGGGCTTGCCCGGCGCGTTGGCGCTGGAGTGAATTGGCCACCAAACAACGCGCCGGGCAAGCCCGATTTTCCGCAGGTTGTTTTTTCTGCTAAGACGATGGCAGTTGGGAACTGGGCGGCCGGGGCGAAAAAAAGGTTGAAAATCCGATAAATGTTAAAATAGGTAAACTTGCGCTGTGGAGCC
>JAUWHT010000240.1 GCA_030605745.1 Pirellulales bacterium
CCCTCGATTACGGCCGTCGGCAGGTGAACTGCTAAGACGATCTGGCCAAACGCCTCGAACTGTTTTCCGGCGAGCACGAGCGAACCGGCGGCCAGCAGGGCGCCCAGCAGGATGGCCGTTGCACCGGCGGCAAATCCGACCGCAAAGACCAGCGTCTCGCGGCTGCTGCGGACCGCGCGATGGAAAAGGTAGTAGCAGACGACCGCCGGCAGGGCCATTACCAGTGTGTTCAGCCCCAGCGTGGTCAGTCCGCCGAACGAGAAAAAGACCGCCTGTAACAGCAGGGCGACCAGCACTGCGGGAAACGCGGCCCAGCCCAGGATCAGCCCCAGCAGGCCACCGAGCACCAAGTGCACCGAAGTGGGGCCCAACGGCACGTGGATCAGCGAAGCGACAAAAAAGGCCGAACTCAGCACGGCCACCTTTGGCACCCGCTGGTAGTCGATCTTGTACAGTCCGATCGCCGTCCCCACGGCAGTGACCACCGCGCCGGCCAGGAGGACTTCCTTTCCATGTGCCGTGCCGGCCAAAATGCCTTCATAGATGTGCATGGTTCAGTAGCGGTAATACTACTATAGGCATTGTAACACCAAGGTGGCCGGCTGTCGAGCCGCTTGCAGCTTACGCCTGTCCGGCAACTTTGCATCTTTGCAATTATCGATAGCCACGCCCGGAAGGGGGGTTCCGGCATTGCCGACGCTTCCAACCCCGCCCTTCCGGACGGGGCTATACCCGGGCGTGGCTGTGGGCGATCGCAAGAAGTACGTAGTTCTTCTTCGGCCAAGCGGCAAGCAGCAGACCCCCCGTTGGTGTCGTCTCGTCGAGAGACCGGTGAAATCGCTTTATGAGTGCTTGCCAGGACGGGAGGAGGTTGCTAGACTCCGCTTCATCCGTGGGATGCTTGCCCGAATGGGGCTGGCTGGTCGCCTACTTGTGGGAAACCGACCCGTCGGCTATACTCGGCAAAATACCATGTGCCAGAACGGATTCGACCACCTGAAAAGACCCTGCCCCAGTGGGGCGTGCCATGCCGGACCCGCTGCCAATCATCCTTGGCGAGTTCCCCTGCAAGCTGGACGACCGGTATCGGGTGTTGATCCCCGGGGAGTTGGGCGATTTGCTGCCGGGCGATCCGGCCGAGTGCGTGCTGGCGAAGGAGCGGGCCGGCTGTTTGAGCCTGTGGAGTGGCGAGGTCTGGCAGGCCAAGGTGGCACTGCGGCTCGCCCTGGCCGAACAGAAAGTGCAGGCCGGCCTGCACGATGCCCGGATCGGGCGGGTCCAACTACTCGGGCGCCTGCTCTCTACCCGACACCAGCGCGTGCAACTCCGCGATCGACGTCGGCTGCTGGTCCCCAAGAGCTTCCGCGAGTTCCTCGGCGCCACGCCCGGCAAGGACGGCCAAGGCGTGATCGTGGTCGGCGCGGCAGTGTGTATCGAGATATGGAACCCACCTGCTTGGTTGAAATACGTCGAGGCGCGGATGCCCAGATTCCGTCGCCTGGTCAATCAGCTTTCATAATGGCTCAAACAGCAAATGCTAGCGGCCGAAACGTAATACGGTTTGGAAATAGGGGGCTCAGGGCTCGGGATTCGGGGCTGGAGAGTTGCAATCGATTTCCCGAGTCCCGAGCCCCGAATCCCGAGCCCTTTTTAGGCAAAGCACCCCAATCTGCTTACAGGAGTAACGTTACCATGCCCGGTCCGGTGGATTTCCCCAATACCACCGGCGTATCACCCGGCTGGGATGCAAGTCACCCGGGATGGGAGTTTCAGGCGCAGAAAGCGTCCTCCCATTTTCCCCGGGCCGGGCGTGGCTTTGATAAGGATGAGGGATGAAGGATGAAGGATGAATTCCTACTTCATCCTTCATCCTTCATCCTTGCGAGATATGCCAGGCGGAGTTCGTGCAGTATGGTATCCAGTTCTTTGTCTTCGTCCGCCGTGCGGTTCCCCTTGGTCTTCTCTTGGAGCATTTGGATGGTGTCGATGGTGTGTTTGGCCTGATCGAGATGTACCTCGGGCTTGTCGGACGCAGAGTTCGGCAACCGGCCCAGCGCAACCATCCCCTGCAAATACAAGCTGCTGGCCAGAAAGGCGAGGGTCGGTGGTGGCAGCGGAGTTGCGGAATCGGACGACGATTCCGCTTTCGACGGTTTCGAAGCCTGCTGCTCTTTGTGTGGTGATTCCTTCTCCGCTTCGACTTGGCTCTTCCAGTCCTCGTCGATGATGATTTTCTTTTTTTCAGGTTGTGGTTCGTCGGACACGGTTAGGGATTAGGGATTAGGGATTGGGGAACGTGACATTCTACGGCGGCGCCGATGAAGCCGTCAAACAACGGGTGTGGGGCGGTCGGCCGCGATTTGAACTCTGGATGAAACTGCACGGCGATAAACCAGGGGTGATTGGGAATCTCCACGATTTCGACCAGCAATCCGTCCGGACTGGTGCCTACCACGTTCATGCCACAAGCGGCAAACTGCCGGCGGTAGGCGTTGTTGAACTCGTAGCGGTGCCGGTGCCGCTCGGAAATCTGCTCGGCGGCGTAGCATCCGGCCGCCTTGCTGCCGGGAGCGAGCTTTGCTGGATGGGCACCCAGCCGCATGGTGCCGCCCTTGTCGGTGATCGTTTTTTGCTCGTCCAGCAGGCAGATCACCGGATGTGGATTGTCCTTGTCGAACTCGGTCGAGTTGGCCCCATCAAGTCCGACGACGTTTCGGGCGAACTCGACCACAGCACATTGCATCCCCAGGCAGATGCCCAGGAAGGGAATTGACCTTTCCCGGGCGAAGCGGATCACGTCGATCTTGCCTTCGATCCCCCGGTCGCCGAATCCGCCGGGTACCAGCAGGCCGTCCACGCCGGCCAGCAGCCGCTCGGACCCTTCCCGTTCGACCGCCTGGCTGTGGACCCGTTGGATGCGGATTTGCGCCCGATGGGCCACTCCCGCGTGGTCCAGCGCTTCGTAGATCGACTTGTAGGCGTCGCGGTGTTCGGCGTACTTCCCGACCACGGCGATGCTGATTTCGTGTTCGGGATTACGCATTCGGTGCAGCAGATCGCGCCAGTCGTCCAGATCAAGATCGCCGGCAGGCAGGTGGAGCTTCCGCACGATCAGTTCATCCAGCCCGTGCTCGACCAGGCTCATGGGAACCTCGTAGACTGAGAAGTCCTTGTCCTTTTCCTCGATCACCGCCTCGACCGGCACATTGCAGAACAGGGCAATCTTGGCGCACTCGTCGCGGCCGAGCGAGCGTTCGGTGCGGCAGATGAGGATGTCCGGCTGGACGCCGATCTGCCGCAGGATTCCCACTGAATGTTGGGTCGGCTTGGTCTTCAACTCGCCGGCCGCTTTTAAGTAGGGAACCAACGTGAGGTGGATGTACAGGCAGTTCTCCTTGCCCACGTCGAGCGCGAACTGCCGGATCGCCTCGAGGAACGGTTGGCTTTCGATGTCACCCACTGTGCCGCCGATCTCGGTTATCACCACGTCGATGTCCTCACCGGCCGGCTTGGCCAGCGCGTTTTTGATCTCGTTGGTAATGTGCGGGATCACCTGGACCGTTTGGCCGAGGAACTCACCGCGCCGCTCTTTCTCGATTACCGACTGGTAAATCTGGCCGGTGGTGTAGTTCGAGTCGCGATTGAGCCGGCTGCTTGTGAACCGCTCGTAATGGCCCAGGTCAAGATCGGTTTCACTACCGTCGTCGAGCACGTAAACTTCGCCGTGCTGGTAAGGGCTCATCGTGCCCGGGTCGACGTTGATGTACGGATCAAGCTTTTGCAGGCGGACCGTCAGCCCCCGCTGCTCCAACAGCATCCCGATCGAGGCACTGGTCAGCCCCTTGCCAAGAGAACTGACCACGCCGCCGGTGACAAAGATATGTTTGCTCATAGTCGTTTAGCCGCCGGGCTTGCCCTGCGCGTTTGCGTTCGAGCGTATTGATACCAGCCAACGCGCTGGGCAAGCCCGATTTTCCGCAGGTTGGTGTAACGGCTAAGTAGAGTAGTTGTTTGATTGGGTTAGAGTCTATCGTTGTAACTTCTGCGCGCCGTGCGCGCATCTTGTACAGTACTTGTTCACCACACTAT
>JAUWHT010000447.1 GCA_030605745.1 Pirellulales bacterium
AGCGGCGAGCCACGCAAATACCAGAGCCCCGCCCACCGACTTAACCAGAAGCAATACCACCCACATTGGCTACACAACCTTCAGGTCTGTGCCTCCCTTGCAGGCGGCGGACCGTACACATAGAAAACGTTAGAGTCAGGAAGTTCTAAATCCCATGTCCCATCTGCTCGAAGAAAAGATTGCCGTTCTGCGGGGCCGTGCCCGGCGGCTGGTGGCGGTGTATGGGCTGAGTTGGGTGCTGGCGGCCGTGCTGGGAGCGGTGGTCGTGCTGGGGGTGATTGACTACCTGGTCCGGCTCCAGGATCCGGGGCTGCGGGTGATCTGCTCGCTAGTGCTGCTGGGTGTGTTGGGATGGACGTGCTACCGGTTCCTGTATCTTGCGCTGATGGTCCGCTTGCGCGACGTCGATTTGGCGTTTAAGGTTCAGCGGCGGTTTCCAGCCTTAGGGGACCGGCTGCTAAGCGCAGTGGAGTTCTTGCGTCAGCCGGAGGATGATCCGCTGGCCGGCTCGGCCACGCTGCGGCGTGCGGTGATCACCCGGACCACGGCCGAGACCGAGCGGCTCGATTTCTCGGACGTGCTCGACCGGCGGCCGCCGCTGCGTGCTGCCGTGGTCACCGCGGCGGTGTGCCTCGTGGTAGCCATCCTGGTTATGCTCGACCCGCATTGCTCGCGGATCGCCGTGGCCCGGCTGGTCAACCCGTTGGGCACTGCAACCTGGCCGCAGAAAACCCACCTGAAGCTTCGCAAGCGAGTAGAGCGTGTTGCCTGCGGGCAAGCGTTCGAGGTCGAGGTGATCGACGCGCGGGGCGCAAAATTGCCGCCGAAGCTGCGGATACATTATCACTTCAAGGGTCCCGACGCAGGTCTGACCGGGGAGAGCCAGCCCATGCGTCTCATCAGCGGCGCGATGCTGGCCCGGCGCGAGAACGTTATCCGGCCCTTCTCGTATCGAATTACAGGCGGGGACGATGATTCGATGCAGTGGACGGCGGTCGAAGTGGTCGAGCCGCCGGCAGTCGAGTCGCTTTCGATCCGGCTGGTCCCGCCGCCGTACACCGGCTGGCCGCCGGAGCAGGCCGACCGGCACATCCGGGCACTGGTGGGAACAAAGCTGGAGATCGCAGGCAAAGCAACCAAGCCGCTGGAGTCGGCCGCGCTGTACATCGACGGCGACGAAATCCCCGCCCGCATAAGCGACGATGGGTACCGCTTCACTGTCACTGTGATAATCGAACGCTCGGGGGCCTACTGGTTCGAGTTGACCGATCGCGAAGGTCTGACCGGCGGCCGCGATGACCGCTGCGAGATCCGCGCGGTACCCGACTCGCCTCCTACTGTCACCATCGAACAGCCGAGCGACAACCTGTTTGTCACCTCGCACGCCGTGGTGCCGCTGCGGGTGTCGGTCAAAGACGACCTGGCAGTGCAGCAGGTGGACCTGGTTTTTAAGAGTTGTCCAAGAACAACTCCGCAGTTTTCCGGCGGCGCCGAGTTGGGAGATCGCCGCGTGGTCGACTACCGTTGGGAACTGGCCCCGCTCGAACTGTCGCCGGGGACCGAACTGAGCTTTCACGCCACCGCCACCGACTACAAGCCACAGAGCGGCACCAGCCAGCCGCGGCGGCTGATTGTAATCACCGCTGAGGAACTCCAGGACCGGATCGCCGGCCGCCAAAGCTTGATCCTAGCCGAACTCGCCCGGGTGTTGAAGATGCAACGTGCCGGCCGATCACAGGTCGGCGCGCTGGAAATCCGGCTCCGCGAAATCGGACGGCTCGGGCAGCATGAGGTCGACCACCTGCAAGCGGCCGAACTGAACCAGCGGCAGGTCAACCGCAGCCTGACCAGTCGCAGCGAAGGCGTGCCGATGCACATCCTGGCCCTGCTTGCGGACATGGAAAACAATCAGGTCGACAGCCCCGACATCCGCCGCCGCATGCAGGGCTTGCTTGGGGAAATCGAACGACTCCGCCGTGAGCACCTGACCTTGATCGGCCGCAACCTGACCACGGCGATCAAAGCCGCCCGGGTCGGATTGCACGCCCCGAGGCGCATGAGGGCTGGTCACTTCAGTGACCAGTTAGTCTCCCCGGTTGCCCGTTCGCTAACCGACGCCGCGAAGCACCAGGATCATGTGATTGCTTCGCTGGAAGGGATTCTCGGCCAACTAGCCCAGTGGGATAACTATCACCGTTTCCATCGCGAGGTCGGTCAGTTGCTCCGCGATCAGAAGGGGCTGGCCCGCCGCACGAGAGAGTTGGGCCGCCGCACGTTGACCAAGCAACTCAAGGACCTCCAGCCGCAGGAGTTGGCCGATCTGAAGATCCTCGCCCGGCGGCAGCTCGAACTCGCCCGGCGATTCGACCGGGTCGGCCAGGGGATGGAGCAGGCCGCCGGCGAGTTGCGCAGCAGCGATCCGCTGGCGGCCGAAACGGTTGCCGACGCACTTCAGCAGGCGCGGCGGCTGACCATCAGCGCCCAGATGCGCAGCTCCGGCGCCCAACTCGGACGCAACCAGATCGGCCAGGCGATCGCACGACAAAAGCACCTCGTTGCGGACTTGCAGGAGGTGCTCGACGTCCTGGCCAATCGCCGCGGGGACGAGTTGGTCCGGCTGGTCAAGAAGCTTGCCGAGGCCGAAGCCGATCTAGCCGAGATCGAGCGCAGGCAAACCGGCTTACTGAAAAAGCTCGAAGAGAACTCGCAAGGTTCAGACCAGACGCACGGCCGTGGCGAGTTGCAGCGGCTCGGCCGCGAACAAGAACAGCTACAGCAACAGACCGAACGGTTGGCCCGGCGGCTCCAGCAACTGCTTGCTGAGCAGGCCGGTCGTACCGTCGGTCGGGCTGCCGCCCAGATGGCCCGGGCCGGGCAGTCTGCCGGACAGGGTGACCAGCAGCGGGCTTGTCGGCAGGCCGAAGACGCCCTGAAAACCCTTGAACAGGCCAGACGCCAGCTTGCCGCGCGACGGCGCCGGGCCGAGGTCGACTTGGCCGTCGAGCAGCTTGCCCGGCTTGAAGATGCACTAAAACATATCCACCAGCAGCAGCAACAAACCATTGAGGAAACGCAGCGGTACGAGGCACTGTGGCAAGCTCAGGGGCAACTCACCAGGGTGCAGGCCGCCGGGCTGAGCGACCTGGCCCGGCTCGAACGAGGGCTCCAGACCAAAACCGGCCGGCTGAGCGATAAGATCGTTGGTGCAGGTCCGTTCAAGCCGGCGCTGTCGGGGGCCACACGCCACCTTGGCCGGGCGGCCGAGTTGCTCGATAGGCGCCAAACCGGTCAGTCCACCTTGGAAGCCGAGCGAAGTGCACTCGGGCACTTGCACCGGGCACTCGAAGCGCTGAAGACTCAACGGCTAAACACCGAGCCCAGCGATGCCGACCACCGCAGAGCAGGGCAGCAGTCTTTCCGTCCGCCGGTCGGCCAACCCCGGCCTAAGCAGGACGCCGGCTCGGCGAAGCCCACCGCCGGTAGTCAGCGACCGAACGGAGACGGCAAGACCTACAAACCCGATATGCAGCAGATGCGCGAGGTTATGAAACAACTTTGGGGCGAGCTGCCCCCGCACCAGCGGGAACAAATGCTGCAACTGCCACTCGAAGAGTTCCTGCCCAAGTACGAACTGTTGATCGAAGAGTACTTCAGGCGATTGTCGGAAGAGAAGAAGCGGTAAAAGGGGAATGATGAATGATGAATAACGAAAGTTGCCGCTTGTGGCTTTGCACCCTAACCCCTGGCCCCTGGTCCCTGGCTCCTACCATGAAACATTCATCATTCATCATTCATCATTCATCATTCCTGCTATGTGTCATCATCCTGCTGGTCCAGCGTGCCGCGGCCGAAGACAACGACACGGAGAGAACGGCCGTCGAATTGCTCACACCGGCGGCCGAACGGTCGATCGAGCAGGGACTGATCTGGCTGGCCGGGCGGCAACATGACGACGGCTCGTTCGGCTCGGGCGCCTATCGGGGCAACG
>JAUWHT010000157.1 GCA_030605745.1 Pirellulales bacterium
CCTGCGAGTTCGCGTGGGTGCAAGCACCCACCCTACGCCTATTGCAACCGCAACTTCAGGGGGGATTTGCAGCCGGCGGAGTTTTCGTGGCGAAAGTGGGCTTCTTCACCACCAGCCGTTTTTCCGCCCCCTCAAAGGAGCCCTCTCACATGATGGAGACCACAAAGCCCTGGTACCGCGAGCTTAACGGTTATCACTGGTGGATCCTGATAGTGGCAACGATGGGGTGGGCGTTCGACACGATGGATCAACGTCTGTTTGTGTTGGCCCGCAGCCGCGCGCTTGAAGAGTTGCTCGGTTCCACGGCTACCCCTGAAGACGTGAAGTACTACGGCGGGATTGCTACCGCACTGTTGCTGATCGGCTGGGCCACCGGAGGGCTGATCTTCGGTGTGCTCGGAGATCGCTGGGGCCGGGCGAAGACCATGTTCCTGTCCATCTTCGTCTACTCCCTGTTCACCGGCCTGTCGGCGATTTCCGTCTCGTGGTGGGATTTTGCCCTGTATCGGTTTCTTACCGGGCTGGGCGTCGGCGGCGAGTTTGCTGCGGGCGTGGCCCTGGTGGCCGAGGTGATGCCCGACCGAGCCAGACCTCATGCCTTGGGACTATTACAGGCCATGTCGGCGGTCGGAAACATCATCGGTTCGTTGATCGGGCTGGTGTTGCTGCCGGTCACGCTCGGTTTTGGCTTGAAGGCCCTGGGGATCGAGGCCTTCGCGGGCTGGCGCCTGATGTTTGTTGCCGGTGTGATCCCGGCCTTCATCTTCGTGTGCCTGATACGATTCGTTCGCGAGCCGGACACCTGGATCGCCGCAAAAAAGGCCGCCAAGAAGGCCGCACGCGAGGGAACCGAGGTCGAAGAGGCCCATAAGCTGGGAAGCATCTCGGAATTGTTGGGCGATCGCCGGTGGCGGTACAACACCATTATCGGAATCAGTCTCGCGCTGGTCGGTGCGATTGGTCTTTGGGGTGTAGGGTTTTGGACGCCCGAGTTGATTCGCGATACCCTCCAAGAGGACTTGTCGAGGGAGGCACAAGATCGGATCGCTTCGATCGCCACGGCGTTGCAGGACGTGGGTGCGTTCCTGGGCATCCTGACGTTCACGTGGCTGACTGCCCGGATCGGACGGCGTTGGGCCTTCGGCTTCAGCTTCCTATTGGCCCTGGTGGTCACTGTAATGGTGTTCGGCGGGATGACCGACCAGTCGCAAATCTATTGGATGATCCCACTGGTAGGATTTGCCACATTGTCGATGTTCGGCGGCTATGCGATCTACTTCCCCGAGTTGTTTCCCACCCGACTGCGGAGCACCGGCGTGGGGTTCTGCTACAACGTGGCCCGGTACCTGGCTGCGGCCGGGCCGTTCCTGCTGGGTAGCTTGGCCAGGTTCTATGACGGCATGAACATAGCGTCGCCATTCCGCTGGGCCGCGATTACCGTGGCGATGGTCTACGTACTGGGCGTTGTGGTGCTGCCACTCATGCCGGAGACCAAAGGCCGGCCGTTGCCGGAGTAAGTGGCTAATGAATACACCACGGAGTCACAGAGGACACGGAGAAATTACGAGAAAGATAGAGTTTTGCTTTCAATTGGATTTAAGCTCCGTGTTCTCCGTGTCTCCGTGGTGAATATAGCGTTGTAATACTAGCGGCACCGGAAGGCGACGAACGTCAGGTCGTCTGGCTTTGACGGTTGACCTTCCTCGGGCGAGATCATTCGCCGGCGGCAGTCCTCGGCCAGCACGCGGACCACCTGCTTGAGCGGCCCTTTGCGAATCCGCTCGACAATCTCCTCTGTGCGGAGATTGTCGAACAGCCCGTCGCTGGCCAAAAGCAGCGTATCGTATCGGGCCAACTCGATGGTCGAGCCGACCTCGATCCGCATGTCGGCCGCACCGAGGATATTCGAGACCACGTGCCGCTGGTCGTGGTGCATGGCCTCGGTTTCGTCGAGCATGCCGGCCTCCACGGCGTAACCGACTGGCGAGTGTGAGACGGTTTGGAGCTTGATCTTTCCACGCTGGCCGACCAGCAGGATCATCGAATCGCCCACGTGATACGGCCGGACGGTGCGGCCGTGGATTTCGGCCACCGCCAAGGTGGTGGCGGCCCCGATGCCCAGTTCGCTGACCGCCCGGTTGGCGCTTTCGATGCCGTTGAGAATGGCTGCCCGAAGACTGGGGTCATCCGCCGGTGCCTCCCGAACCGAATCGATCAATTGTCGGACGGCCAGACAGGAGGCCTGTTCCCCGGCCGGCGAGCCGCCCAACCCGTCGGCCACCACCAGTATCCCGCCGTGATCGTTGACAGGGATCAGTGCGGCGGCATCCTCGTTGGGTGTCCCCTTGTTGGGCGCTCGGGCGGAGAACACGCCCACTTCTCCCCCGGCAAGGGGGCAGATCACGCCCTCCGACATATCGGCCTGGAAGAAGAGCCGCGCGTCCATGTATTAATTATCGACCGGCACCGTGCGTCGTTGAGCCGCCGGGCTGCCCCGGCGCTTTGGCCGTTATCACTACCGCTCGAACCCCACCGCGCCGGGCAAGCCCGGCGGCTAAACAGATAACTGCACCATTCTCCTTCAGTCCCACTGCATCGTTTCGAGGTACTGCCGCAACTGGCCGGCGTTGCGGTATTTCTTCAGTATTAGCGATCGCTTCAGGCCGCAGCAGATGGCCTTTGCCTCGGGTGGTTGTTTTGCATAGCGTTTCGCCCCACCGATGGCGTCGTAGAAGATGCGGATCAGGTTGTAGACGTCTTCGTGGATATTCTCCGGGCTGGCCGGGCCCCAGTGGAACATGTCGACCAGCTTCAGGTCGAAGGACAGCCCGTAGCGGCGGACGATCACGTTCTCGTCGTGCAGGTCGCCGTGGTACTCGCGGAGGTTGTGGATGCTCTCGATGCCAACGGCCAAGGCGTGCAGCAGGTGCAGGGCTTGGAACACGGGGATCCGCTTGCCCGGCTGCCGGGCCAGGAATTCGCTTAGCAGTTCCCCCTCGACGTACTCGGAAACCAGGAAGCGGACGGGCGCGCCCTGGTAGGTAATGGTCTCCTGGGTATGATATTGGATCAGTATTGGGCAGTATCGGAGCTTATGTAGTTTTTTGGCGTAGAACCGTGCTGCCCGGTTCCCGCGGTTGCGGTGCGGATACCAGAACTTGGCCGCCCGTTCGATCCCCGTGGAACATTCCCGCAGCAGGTAGACTTCGCCCTCCCAGCCGGTACCGATCTGGGCAACGATTTCGTACTTCTCGGCCACGATCAGCCCGGGCTCGAAGCCGAACTTGCTAATTCGCCGACCGTCGGATGTCTTGGCCATGGGCGATAGTTGTCAGTTGTCAGTTGTCAGTGGCTGTCGCCTGAATTTCACTAGATACACCAGTGCAAGAAAATCATACGCTGCGTGGACGATGATGGGAACCAGCAGGTTGCCGCTGGCCAGCCAGATCCAGCCGAGGAAAAATCCGATAAACCCAGCCAGCACGGCGTAGGTGTTGGTGATCCGATGGGCCAGTCCGAACAATACGGCGGTTACGACCAGGGCAATCCACATGCCGAGTTGGGTGCCGATCCAATCCATAATCGCCTGCTGGATGACACCCCGAAAGAGCATCTCTTCACCCAGTCCGGCCAGCACGGAGATCACCGCCAGCTCCACGAGCCGGAGGTCTTTGAACATCGGTACCAGCAGTTCATCAACCACGTGGATCAGGTTGCGAAACGGCCGTAGCGGGCACACCATGCACAGGCACAGCAGGCCGAGCGGCGGCACAGTGGCCACGGCCGCCTTGCCGACATCCGAGATGCTCCAGTGGAACGTCTCCAGCGGCGTCTGGCCGGAGAGCCAACCGAGGCCCACGGCCAGCACCACCAACCCCCCCTCGAAGGCGGCGGCCAGCAGGGCGAACTCCCGCGGTGATAGAGAGTCATCATCCATATGCCCAGTATATGCCAACCGTGCCGCTTTGTGGACCCCTCTAGCCATCCTTGACGGTCTTCTGCCGGACTGCTAGGTTAAGATGTTTCGTTGTTTGCAAACTGCGCCGATGATATCTGGGAAGGAACCAATCATGGCAAAATACGTTTACTGCTTTGGGCCCCACGGGACTGACGGCGACGCGAGTATGCGGAACCTGCTGGGCGGCAAAGGGGCCAATCTGGCCGAAATGGCCAAGCTCGAACTGCCCGTCCCCGCCGGATTTACCATCACTACCCAATTCTGCTCGGTCTACTTCCGCGAGGATGGCAAGTTCACCGATTCGCTGAAGCAGGAAGTCGCCGCCGCGCTTAGGCAAACGGAAGAGACGATGGGCATGAACTACGGCGACCCGGATAACCCGTTGTTGTTGAGCACCCGCAGCGGCGCGCGGCAGTCAATGCCCGGCATGATGGAAACCGTGCTCAACGTTGGGCTGTGCACCAGGACGATCTCGGGGCTGATCAAGAAGTCGGGCAACGAGCGGTTCGTCTACGACGCCTATCGCCGGCTGATCACAATGTACTCCGACGTGGTCATGGAGAAGGCCGAAGACATCGAGCCGGAGGAGGGCCAGGGGATCCGCGCCCAACTCGAAAAGATTATGGACCGAATGAAGAAGTCCAAGAAATACAAGTCGGATATGGACCTGACGGCCAAGGACCTCAAGCGGCTTTGCGAGTCGTATAAGAAGAAGGTGAAGGAAGTCCTTGGCCGCGAGTTCCCAGACGACCCGGAGGACCAGCTTTGGGGCGCGATCGGTGCGGTGTTCAAGAGTTGGAACGGCCGCCGGGCGGTGTCCTACCGGAAGATCGAGGGCATACCGGGCGATTGGAGTACTGCTTGCAACGTGCAGAGCATGGTGTTCGGCAACATGGGCAGTGACTCGGCCACCGGCGTGGCCTTCACTAGGAACCCCGCCACCGGCGAAAACAAGTTCTACGGTGAGTGGCTCATCGACGCCCAAGGCGAAGACGTGGTGGCCGGAATCCGCACACCGAATCCGCTGAACGAAGAAACCAAGAGCGAGCAGAACCGGCACCTTGACTCGCTTCAGCAGCAGTGGCCGGAACTGTACCAGCAACTCGACGATATCCGCACCAACCTCGAGTCGCACTATAAGGACATGCAGGATATCGAGTTCACGATCCAGCAGGGCAAGCTCTACATGCTCCAGTGCCGCGCCGGCAAACGCACCGGCACCGCCGCACTCAGCATGGCCATGGACATGCTCCACGAGGGGCTGATCGACGAGCCGACCGCCGTGATGCGGGTCGAGCCGGCACAGCTTGACGAGTTGTTGCATCCGATCGTCGATCCGGATGCCGAGCAAATGGTCGATCCG
The DNA here is from genome assembly GCA_030605745.1 of Pirellulales bacterium. Classification (GTDB taxonomy): domain Bacteria; phylum Planctomycetota; class Planctomycetia; order Pirellulales; family Thermoguttaceae; genus JAUWHT01. The sequence continues at coordinate 5,322 of JAUWHT010000157.1, forward strand.
ATTGCCAGTGGTTTGCCGGCCGGACCCGGCGGGGCCTGCGGCCAGCTCGTGTTTACCTCGGCCGACGCTGTCGCCGCGGCGAAGCAGGGTAATAACTGCATCCTGGTCCGCGAAGAGACCAATCCGGAGGACGTCGAAGGTATGAGGGCCGCCGCCGGCCTGCTGACCGCACGCGGCGGGATGACCAGCCACGCGGCACTGGTCGCACGCGGTTGGGGTAAGTGCTGTATCGTCGGCGCCGCGGCGATAAAAATCGACCTGCACGGCAAGAGCATGACCGTCGGCACACACAAACTCAAGGCAGGCGACACGTTGACGCTCAACGGCACCAGGGGCCTTGTGTATGAAGGCGAGTTGCCGATGATCGATGCGACCGAAAACCCGTGCCTGCAGGAGTTCATGCAGCTTGTCGACGACAAGCGGACACTGGGTGTGCGGACCAACGCCGATACGCCGGAGGACGCCAAGGTTGCCCGGGCGTTCGGCGCCGAGGGCATTGGGCTGTTCCGCACCGAGCACATGTTCTACGGGAAGGGATCGGACGACGCACTGTTGCGGCTGCGGAAGATGATCCTCAGCAAGACGGTGGAAGAACGCCGTGCGGCGCTGGACGAACTGTTTCCGTTCGTCAAAGGCGACATCAAGGCAACACTGGAGGCGATGGACGGCCTGCCGGTGACTATCCGGCTGCTGGACCCGCCGCTGCACGAGTTTGTGCCGCAGAGCCCGGCTGCTCGAAAAGAGTTGGCCGCCGCGCTGGGCATCAGCACCGCTGCGATCGTCAAGCGAGGCGAACAGCTCCACGAGACCAACCCGATGATGGGCCACCGCGGCGTGCGATTGGGCGTGACCTATCCGGAGATCACCGAGATGCAGGTTCGGGCGATCTTCGAAGCGGCCGCGGAACTCGTCAATGAAGGCAAAGCCCCACATCCCGAGATCATGGTCCCGGTTACCTGCGACGCGACCGAACTGAACGTCACCAAAGAGATCGTGGATCGGGTTCATGCTGAGGTGCAGGAGAAGACGGGCGTGGCGGTCGAGTACCTCTACGGTACGATGATCGAGATTCCGCGTGCCTGCCTGTTGGCCGACGAGTTGGCCCGTTCCGCAGAGTTCTTCTCGTTCGGCACCAACGACCTGACGCAAATGGCCTTCGGTTTCAGCCGGGACGACATCGGCGGATTCCTGCAAAACTACCTCGACGAGAACATCCTCGAGGCCGATCCGTTCCAGACGATCGACACCGAGGGCGTAGGCCAGTTGATCCAGATAGCGGTGATCAAGGGCCGTTCGGCCCGCAATGATCTGAAGATCGGCATCTGCGGCGAGCAGGGCGGCGACCCGGCAAGCGTCGATTTCTGCTTCCACGCCAGGCTGGACTACGTGAGTTGCAGCCCGTACCGGGTGCCCATCGCCCGGCTGGCCGCCGCCCAGGCCGCGATAAAGGCAAAGAAGTAATGAACATCCACGAACTGCTCAAGAAGAGCCGCAGCTATCGCCGGTTCTATGAAGACCAACGGTTGGACAAGGAAACGCTCACCGAGTTGGTCGAACTAACCCGCCTGTGCCCATCGGCAGCCAATCGGCAGCCGCTGAAATATCTGCTGGCTTGCTCCCGGGAAGATACGGTGAAGATTTTTCCGCATCTCCGCTGGGCCGGGGCGATTAAGGATTGGCCGGGACCGGCCGAGGGCGAACGGCCGGCCGCGTATATTGTCATCCTGGGCGATACGCAGATCACCAAGAATTTCGACGTCGATCCGGGCATCGTCGCCCAGAGCATGTTGCTGGCCGCGGTCGAGCAGGGACTGGGCGGCTGCATGGTCGGCTCGATCGACCGCGCCGGACTCCGCCAGGTGCTGGGCATCCCCGACCGATTCGAGATCACACTGGTGGTCGCCCTGGGAAAACCCAGCGAAACCGTGGTACTGAAAGACGCCAAAACCCCCCACGACATCGACTACTGGCGCGACCAGCAGGACCTGCATCACGTGCCGAAACGCCCGTTGACAGAGTTGTTGGTGGAACTTTGAGCCGTCAGCTTTCAGAATTCGACGGTCATTCACAGCGGCAGATAGCACACCTGCCCTTCCCACTGATCTTTGGAACTACAACGGATCAGCAGGAGTATATCCTCGATCGCTTGCCCGACCGTAACGTTGTGCGGCACCTCGAACACGCCAGGCATGGCTCGACCCGCCTTGACACGCTCGTAGGCGAATCGAGTTACCGTGTTGACGTCGTGCGTGATCAGGACCCGACCGGCTTCCGCTGCCCACGCCAGAACAGTCGGATCATCGGCCCCGGAAAGTCCGACATCTTGGACTCGCACGACATCTATGCCCGAATCCCGGCGAGTCAGGCCGCGAAGGATAATTCTCGTCGGCCAACAGTCGAAGCATGGTCTACTACCGTTTGGGAGCATGGCGGGCCAGCAACCGCTCGCGAATACCATCTTGGGGAAAGCGTGCCTCGTTTTCCCGGCGAATCGCCTCGCTTTCATGCTTTCGCTTCTGAAGGTAGGTTTCGACCTCAGCCCGACGCCGGAGATAGAAACTGATCACAGCGTGGATATCGGGCAGCGTGACTGCCGGATACTGCTCGGCAATTTCTTCGGCCGTAGAGCCTTGCAGATACGCAATCACAATTGTGTCCAAGGTAACGCGCGTCCCTCCAACGCGAATCACCCCACATTCATCCGTTTTCAGCGGGACCGGGTCGGTGGCGATAACAAGCGACATGACTTGAGCGTCCTGTTCAACGAGAGTAGTTCTATCTGAGATGGACCATAGCTGACTAATCCAATTATACATCCCTTACCCGCATGCACACAAGCCCAAACAGAGCTACATCTTCTCCACCACGTCGATTCCCAGCAGTTCCAGCCCTTTTTGGATCGTCCGAGCGGTTAGGTCGCACAGCAGCAGGCGGCTTTGGCGGAGTTGGTCGGTCTCCGCACGCAGCACGTGGCACTGCTCGAAGAAGGTCGAGTAGCGGTTGGCCAAATCGAACAGGTAGCCGGTCAGTTGGCTGGGACGGTAATCGGCCACAGCCAGGTTCAGCGCTTCGGAAAATCTGAGCAACTCCAGGCCCAAGGCCCGTTCTGCCGGCGAGTCCAGCAGGATCGGTGCGCCGGAGGACCTGAGTGTCTCGACGTCGACGTTGCCCTTGGCAAAGATGCTCCGCACCCGGGCGTAGGCATATTGCATATAGGTGGCCGTGTTGCCGTTCATGGCCAGCATTTTGTCGTAGTTGAAGACGTAGTCGCTGGTGCGGTTGTGCGAGAGGTCGGCGTACTTCAGCGCAGCGATGCCCACGGTTTCGGCGATTTTCTTGCGCTGTTCGGGCGAGAGTTCCGGTCCGTCGGGCTTGGCGTCGTCATTGGCGGCCACGATCTGGCCGGCCCGGTGGACAGCCTCATCTAATAAGCCCTCCAAACCAACTACGTCGCCCGATCGGGTCCGAAACGGCCGGCCGTCGTCGCCCAGCACGGTGCCAAAACTGACGTGCTGGAGTTCCACGTCGCGATAGCCCATCAGCCGGGCAGTGGCGAAGAGCTGCTCGAAGTGC
>JAUWHT010000113.1 GCA_030605745.1 Pirellulales bacterium
GACGTCGGTTGTGCCAGCCATGTGAACGTAGTAGCTGGATCCCAACACGTCTTTGCCGAATCCGATATTCCATTTCTGCAACTCGTGACCTTCAGGGTAGATGAACGCATGGGTGCTGGTCCGCAGACCAATGACCGGCTTACCCGACTCGACGTAGTTGATGATATGGTCGAGTTGCTCCTTGGGCAAGGTGAGGAATCGCAAATAGAACACGGCGATGTCTGCCTGTTTGAGCACATCGAGCCCCTCGATGCCTTTCTCGCTGCGCTCGGGATCGCCATCGGGCAAAATGACCGTCGTGCGGAAGCCGAACTTCTCCGCCAACTGCCTGGCAAGCGGCGGCATCGTCTTGGCCGGCTCATAGTGCGGTGTGCCTATGACAAACACCGCGTGGGGTTTGCGGTTCGCATCTTGTTGCCGAACCTTGTCGCCTGCCACCACAGCCGACCACGCACATAAGACACACGCCAGAGAAATAGCCAAGTTCCTGATCTTCAACATGACATTCGCTCCTGTCAGGTAAGTGGTAACTGTCCACGCAACCGCTGATGGGCCTTCGACCGTGCCGAAGTGTTACCCATGAGCGATTGTTCTTAGTATCGCATAAATCCGAGACAGGGTCAAGTACCCGAATCTCGATCGGTCTGGATTTTCTGGTTTCATGGCAATGGAATCATTTCTTCTTCGGGAAGAACGGGAACAACTTTAGCAGTTCTTCCCGGGTGGGCCGCCGGCCGTACTCGCAGACCTCAAATGCCTCGGCGTATTTCACCTGCTTGCCCTTTTCCTCCCCGTACAACTCGATGAGTTTGTCGCGGTACTGGTTTGCAATCCTGGTGGCCCATCTCTGGAACCTCTGATCACATCGCCGGCAGAGCACTTCTTTTTCCGCCGCGTTTTTCGCGATCATACTTGCGTTGCCGCCGCAACCGCCCTCGATGAGCTGCGACTCCAGCGCCCGTATGGCCTTCAACTTTTTCTCGATCATCCCGTCGATTGCTACCACCACGTCCGCCCGGAAGGGATTGGGACGCCGGAAGGGGTCCTCAACGTAGAGAAACACCGGATTCCGAGTCAGGTGTGGAGTGTCCGGGCAGAAGAACGGGACGGTGACTATAAAGGCCGAATCTTGCATCAGCACACCGGTGTAACGGTGGTCCGGATGATAATCGTTGGGTCTGTGCCCCATCACGATGTCGGCTTTCCACTGGCGAATAAGCCGTATCATGGTGCGGCGATTTTCAAGCGTGGGCATCAACTCACCGTCGTGAATGTCGAGCACCTGGGTGGCGGCGATGCCAAGGATCTTGGCCGCTTCTTACACCTCCGCGTTGCGTCGGATAGCCAGCGGACCACCCGCCATGCGCCAGTGCCCAATGTCGCCGTTCGTCATCGAGACGAATTTGACATGGTGTCCCAACGCGGACCACATCGCCGCCGTACCGCCGGCGTCAACCTCACAATCGTCCGGGTGTCCCCCGAACACAATGATTTGCAGCTTGCCGTCGTCGGAACGTTCCGCATCGGCAGCCACGGCCTCGGCGCAACGGGCGCCGAAAAGCATCGTCACCGCGATGCCCAGCAAGAACCAGTGCCATTTCCACATCTTACAACCTCCCATAAAACGGCTCTTCCGTTTTTAGGTACGAACGTCGCACTTTTCGAGGGGTTGAGCCTTACGGTTCTGGGGCCTCGATCCCCACCAACGATTGCCAGCTTACCATGCGACAACCTGCCTGTAAAGGGGCCGCAAGCTATGCAAGCTATTGCTCGGCCCCAAGCGGCCAGTGGGGCGGCAGGGGGGCCTCGAATCTCAGCGACTCGCCTCGGACTGGATGCGCAACAAGCAGGCATCGGGCGTGCAGGGCAATCCCGGCCGGCCAGGGCCGATGGCTGCCGTACTTGCGATCGCCCAGGATCGGGTAACCGCGGTGGGCAAGCTGCAAGCGGATCTGGTGCTTGCGACCTGTTTGCAGTTCCACTTCCAGCAGCGAATCACCATCGACGGTCCGCAACCGGCGGTATGAGAGTCGGGCCTGTTTCGCGCCGGGTAGCTTCGGGCCCACAATCCGCATTCGGCGGTGTCGCTCGTCCTGGCCGACCCAATCGATACACATTGCCGCGGTCGGCTCGACGCTCCCTTCCACAATCGCCCAATACACCTTATCGACGTGGTGCGAGCGAAACTGCTCGGTCAACCTCCGAGCCGCCTTGGAAGTGCGTGCCAAGAGCACGACGCCTGTGACCGGTGCGTCGAGCCGGCTCATCGCGCCCAGGTACACGTTGCCCGGCTTATCGTGCTGCTGCTTGATGTACTCCTTGGCCATTGAGAGCAACGTTGGCTTGCCGCCCGGCGTGCCCATAGTGGCCAACCCGGCCGGCTTGGCCACCGCCAGCAAGTGGTTGTCTTCGTAGAGGATGTCAAACGGAGGTAAACTCATCAGGAGGTTGGCTATCCGACTGCGGCGCCGCTGCATATATTGAGTTTAGTCCCGGCGTCCACGCCGGGAA
>JAUWHT010000400.1 GCA_030605745.1 Pirellulales bacterium
CACGTCGGACCTCGCTCGAGACCGCCTCTTTTTTAGCCGGCGACTCTGTCGAATGGAGGATCGCCAATGCTCTCGGTGCGATCAGCCCGGCCAACTCCGCGTCGCCGAATTCCAACAACTGGCCAGGCAATCGCCGGTCGACCGGTTCTTGCCAACATCGATTGTGGCATTGGAAGTAATCGGCCACCGCCACGGCCGAAATCCGCCGGTCAACTGCCGCGGCATATAGCGCAGTCATGCCGCCTTGACCTATACCGACCAGCCCTATCCGCGCCGGGTCGACGTCTGCGCGATGGGTAAGGTAGTCGATCGCGGCCAGTACATCCTGCACGTCCAGTCCGGTCATCGTGCGGCCGACGACATATCCCAACCGGTAAAGGATCATTCGCCGATCCTTGTTATTGACCTTCTTGCAATACGGATGATCGAGCAGTCGTTCAATCGACTGCGGGATGTACACTGCCGCACCTCGCCCTAGCAGGCTTGTCAGCCAGTCGGGGAACTTGACATCGCCACTGAGTCCGGCGAACTTCTCGGGCCAGGTTTCCGCGTCGGGGCAGACGATCACGACCGGATGCCGTGTGCTCCTCTTGGGCACAAACAGCAGCCCGCGTGCCGAAAGCCCGGCAAACATCGGGATCGTGATCCGCTCGATGCAACACCCGTCCATCTGGACGACCAGTTCGCTTTCCGTTTGGTCCAGCTTGGCATGGCCGTCCGCCAGGCCGAGCATCTTACGGCAGTTCGCCCGGTGAGGTGCGATCGACTTCTGATATGCTTCGGCCGAGGTGAAGTCGGGGCTCCACCGCCGGTCGCGAATGTTCTGTGCCTCGTCAATCCGCCGCTGGAAGTAGTCACACACCTGCTTCAGGTGTTTCGCGTGGACAACGGCCCCGTCGGGCAACATGAGAGGATCGGTGCCGGGAAGACGTTCCCCAGCGAACAGCATCGCGGGGACCAGAACTGCCACGATGGAAAACGAACTGATCCAGGAACGTTGCATTCTGCCTATTCCCGCACGCTGGGTTTGTCCGGGCCTGGGAAATCGTCGGGGACCTTTTGGGTCACCTTGCCGGTGGCGGCCCACTGGGCGCCGCGCTGGAACGTGACGATAAAGGCCACGCTCTTAAGCTGCTTTGGCGCGTGGCCGAGCACCGTGTGGAACACGCGGCCTTTGCCGTACCGGATGGTCATCAGCATCGGTTCGTGTTCGCCGGTGCCGCTCTTATCCTTCGGCGAGAAGGCGGTGGCCAGCACCGTCAGGTTCTTCGCCGGGCCGCGAAGCCGATTGTACAACTCGTCGGCCGAGTGCATAAAGACCTCCGGCAGCCCCTTGGTGATCGGATGGTCCGGCCGGCGAACGACCAACTGGAACTCGTGCTGTGGCCCGTGACTCCCGCCCGGTCCGGGCGTCATGTCGAAGACGACCTTTCCGTCGCGCCAGCGGACGTACGGGCCGTCCTTCTCGTTACGGCCGCCCCAGCCGCCGACGGCGATCATCTGGTTGTACTGTTTCCACTCGGGAAACGCATTGTTGGCCGAGTGGTAGATCACCAGCCCGCCGCCCGCTTCCATGTAGTCTTCCAGGGCCTTTTTGGTTTCTTCCGGCCACGGGTCACCGCCGCCACCGTAGTTGCTGACCACCACGTCGTAGGCGGCAAAGTCGGGCCGGAAGCCGCTCATGTCCTGGCCCTTTGGGGGTGAGGTGGCCACGTCGACCGAAAACAGACCGGTCTGTTCCAACTGCTGCTTCAACAGCGGCGTGGTCTGTTTCCAGTAGTGGTTGTTCTGGCCGTCGACGATCAGGGCCTTAAGCGGCGGTGCCGCCGTTGCCGCGGCAACCATGAGGGCCCAAATCCCTAGTGCGGCTACCCAACATCTGTACGACATCGAATCCTCCTTTTTCAAATGAGATGTTGAATGGTACTAACGCAGCTCTTTTCATCTGTGTGCCGATCGCGCGATTCACTTCCGCCCCAGCACCTCCAAAAACTTGGGCATAAAGTAGGGCAGATCACCCCAGCCACGTGAGGTCACCACGGAGCCATCCACCACCACCGGCTTGTCGATGAACTTGCCTCCCAACAGCTCGATGTCCCGCTTGATCCCGCCATGACCGGTCAGCCGAAGTCCCTTGATCGGCCGGGCCGTGTAGATCAGCATCGTTCCGTGACACATCGCCCCCAGCGGGAGCCTGTTGTCGAGGAAGTGTCCGATGGTCTTCACCAGGTCTTTGTCTTGGCGGATCTTCTCCGGCGCGCGACCGCCGGGGAGCAGCAGGCCATCGTAGTCGGCCGGATTGACGTCCTTGTAGGCCAACTGGGCCTTGAGCCGGTAGCCGGCCTTCTCGGTGTAACCTAAGAACTGCGGATCAACGTCGTGGACCACCAACTGGAGCCGCTTGATGGTCGGGGCAGCCACCACGGGCTCGACTCCCTCTTCCATCAGCCGGTAGATCATGTAGTAGGTCTCCAGCGCCTCGCTGAAGTCACCCACACCGATCAGCACCCGCTTGCCCTTCAGCGGCCGGGTCGGGCGCGAGTTCGCCAAGGCTTGTGTGCCGCCGACCGCGGCAAGGCCCGCGGCTCCCAGCGCAGTGGCCAACGCCTGACGACGAGTGCGATTCTTCAATTCGTGCTCAGACATGGTTTTCTCCTTGTTATTGTAACACAAGTGAACATGACATTACCAGTAATGCGTTGCTTCTGCTTATAGGACCTTGGTAACCCCGGGCATAGCGACCGGGTAGTAGCCGTTCTTGTCGGCCACCACCGGCGGCGCGGCATCGAAGGCGTATCTTTCCGGCGCCAGGCTTCGCTTGGAGTTAAGCGCATCCCCCCAGCGGATCACCTGGCCGGAGTAGCTGGCCATGCGGCCCATGATCGCTGTCATGGTGCTCATGGCGGCGTAGTCGGTCTCGTTGTGCGGTTTGTTGTTGCGAATGGCATCCATCAGCACGTCGTGCTCTACCTGGTAGTAGTTGGGCACGGGGCCGCGGAAGCGCCACTTCCCGGCGCCTTCGATTCGCCCGCGGCCGATGTCGGCGCAGCCGTCCATACCGTGCGCATGTGCCGAGGCGCTGTTCCAGCAGCCGGAAATCTGCCGCGTCTGGGCGAACATCTTGGTGCCGTTGTCGAAAGTGAACTCGACGAAGTGGTGGTCGAAGGTATCGCCGTGTTGGGTGTCCAGCCGGAACTGCCGGCCGCCTTGGCCCTGTGCCGTGACAGGATGCCCCCCCTTCAGCCAGAGGCACACGTCGATGAAATGAAGCAACGCATCGACGAAGTAACCGCCGCTCACCCAGAGGAAATGATACGGGTGCCGCAACTGGTAGTACATCTCCGTCATGTCGGCCGGGCGGGGGCGAGTGTCCCGCAGAAAACTCGTGTTCCAGTAGCAGCGCATAAAGGCAACTTCTCCGATAGCGCCGTCCTGGAGCCGCTTGATGGTTTCCTGGTACCGGGTGTTATGGCGGAACATCAGGCCGACGGAAACTTTCAGGTCCTTCTTTTTGGCCTCTTCATTGGCGGCGAGTATTTGCCGGACGCCCGGGGCGTCGACGGCCAGCGGCTTTTCCATGAACACATGTTTGCCCTGCTTGACGGCGTATTCATAGTGCACGGGCCGGAAGTGCGGCGGGGTGGCAAGGATCACCATCTCCACGCCGCTGTCGACGGCCTGCTTGTATGCGTCGAAACCGACAAAGCGGCGCTCCGGCGGCACGTCGATCTTGGCACTAAATCCCTCGTGCGCCTCCCGATCATAGTCGGCCTGTTGGCCCTTGGTAAGATTGTTGAGGCTGGTTTCGAGCCGGTCCTGGAACAGATCGGCCATTGCCCAGAGCTTGACCGGCCCCCGAGTCTTTAGGGCCTGGGAGGCAGCTCCCGTACCGCGGGCGCCGCAGCCGATAAGTGCCACCTTGATGGTCTCATCGCCCGCCGCGTAGGCCCGGCTGGCAATGCTGCTACTCACCCGCAGTGCAGCGGTGCCGGCGGCCGCGATACCGACCGACCCCCTCAGAAAATCACGACGAGAAGATTTTAGTTTGTCCATTATCGTTTTCCTCATACATTGTTTGGAACTCCATTTAGGATACCGGAATTCCGAGCAATCCGCACTCAGAGCCGTTTCAGTCGGATGTTGCGGCACTGCACTTTCATGGGCGGCCCCTGATGTAGCTGAATGGCCAGGATGCCGCTTTGCCGCCGCATCGAGGCGTCTTCATCTGTTACGTCCACCATCAGGTGACCATTGATCTTGTGCATGAAGTGATTACCCTTGGCGATGATATGGTACTCGTTCCAGTCTTCGTTCTTGACGTAGGACTCGAGCTTCTTGCCGTCAGCGAATTTGGCCACGATCTTCGGCTTGTGGTTCTCACCGACAACGGATTTGTTGCCGCGCAGACCCAGGAACTCTCGTCGCCGCTCTTCGTACAGCGCACCTCCCCACCAGCCGAAGGGGTCTCCGAAGTCGGCCTGGTATCCACCGACGACCCACTTACCCCACTTCTCGGGTTCTTCCCAACTGCGGTACTGAATGCCCGAATTGCCGCCAAAGACACGACACTCCAACCGCAGCTCGAAGTCTTCCAGCTTACCCTGCCGCCAGATGATGAAAGTGTTTCCCTTGGTCGGGTTATCCTTGGTAGTCTGGCCGGTGATCGCACCCTCTTCGACTCGCCAGAACTTGGGATTGCCGTCCCAGCCGTTAAGGGTTTTGCCGTCGAAGATGGGCTTGAAACCCTCTTCGGCATCAGTCGTCCGGGCGGCCAGAGGCGACAGCCCGTAGCAGACTCCCAGAAGGGCGATGATCCGCAGACGGACGGACCGAGTAGGTCGATTCATAGTTTCCTCCTTTCAGATGTTAGCAGATGTTAGGGTTGGTGAATCGCATGGCGGCATTGGAGTGGTAGGTGGACGGTTCACTGAGGATACAACCTTCCGGACCGGCCTGCAACCAGTGTTTTTCCAACGGCCTCTTGCGGCCGGTTACCTGGCCGACTTGCAGCGCCGTCTCGTTCATCACAGTGACGTACTTTGCCTCGCTCTGGTGGATATTCACCCCGAGGTGAGCCGTCGGTTTCCCTTCGCCGTAGATGAACATCGAGCCGTAGCGGACGTGATATGATTCCATCTTTGGGGCCACCCC
>JAUWHT010000026.1 GCA_030605745.1 Pirellulales bacterium
TTTGGGAGAGGGGCAGAGGGTGAGGGCGGCATGGATCACACCGCAAATAGCGGGGGTTTCTTGCCGAATAACCCTCACCCTAACCCTCTCCCGGAGGGGGAGGGGACTCGCATCGGTAATTTCAAAACACGTTCTAAGGAACGAAGGGCGTGGCAAGGTGCCCCAAACACGCCCTTCGCTGCGCTCAGGGACGTGCCACTCTTGGTGGAAATGGTGGAAAACGACAACCCAACCCGAACTGACGATCTTGCACCGGACGCGGCGCCGGCGATCCACGTCGCTCCCTCGCCGCATCTGTCGGCGACCGGTCCGACCACGCGAGGGATGATGATCGACGTGCTGATCGGCATGGTTCCGGTGCTTGTGATGGCGGTCGTCGTTTTCCACTGGTATGCGGTGGTTCAAGTAGGCCTTTGCGTGCTTAGCTGCCTGGCTGCCGAGGTGGTGTGCGACTGGATGCGCCGCCGCCCGGTATCGATCGGCGATTACTCGGCCGCGGTGACCGGCGCGATTCTGGGCCTGTCGCTGCCCTGGAGCGCCCCGTGGTATGTAGCGGTAATCGGTTCGGCGGCGGCGATCGTCCTGGGCAAGGCGGTGTTCGGCGGCCTGGGTTGCAACATCTTCAACCCGGCGATGGTCGGTCGGGCATTCGTCATGCTCAGCTTCGCCCGGGAACTGGGTGCATCGGCGTACGTGTTTACCGAATCCAAGCTGGCGGTGCTCACCCAGGCCACGCCGCTTACCATTGCCAAGCAGTTTGCCGCCGATCTGGCGGCCGGCAAGATCATCGCCCGCGACCTGCAAGTTCAGTTGGAGTCGGCCGAAGAGATTTGGCCGCTGCTGGTCGGGCAGGTGAACGGCTCGCTCGGCGAAACCAGCGCGCTGGCCCTTTTGATCGGCGGTCTCTGCCTGTGTCTGCGCCGGACAGTGTCCTGGCATATCCCCGCCGGCATCCTGGCGACTGCTTTTGTGTTCGTAGAACTGGGACATGCGACGGCCATGACACCGCTCGGCCCGCTTCAGCACTTGATCAGCGGCTCGTTGCTCTTCGGCGCGTTCTTCATCGCCACCGACCCGGTTACCAGCCCGCTGACCGGCTGGGGCAAGTTCATCTTTGGGATGGGGATCGGTGTTTTGACAGTCGTAATCCGGCTGCTGAGCGGCTATCCTGAAGGTGTGATGTTTGCCGTCCTGCTGATGAACGCCGTAGTGCCGCTTATCAACCGCTGGACGATTCCACGTCCGCTGGGAGGACGTGGGAAGGATGAAGGATGAAGAATGAAGGATGAAAGATCCAGGCATGGCGGTTATGTTTCGCAGGCGTGGCTGGTGATCCTGCTGGCGACGCTCTACGGCGCCGCGCTGGCCGGCGTGCAGACTACCCTGGGACCGAAGATCGCGCAGAACAAAAGAAACGAAACCTACGATGTGATTCCAACGCTCATAAACGGCGCGGATGGGACCAAAACGGTCGAGATGATGGTTGCCGGCACCGACGGCAAAGAGCAACAGGTGTACTGGGCCTTTGCCGTCGACGGCAGCTTCAAGGGCTGGGTGCTGCCGGCCGGCGGACAGGGCTTCGCCGACCGGATCGATCTGCTAGTCGGCCTGGACCCGCAACTGTCGACCATCACCGGCCTGTACGTGCTGGATCAGAAGGAGACGCCGGGACTGGGTAATCTCATCACCGGCGAAGATTTCCAAAGCCAGTTCGCCGGCAAGCCGACCGACAACCCCCTGCTGGTGGTCAAGTCAGATGTGCCGGCCGGCAGCAACGAGATTCGCGCCATAAGCGGAGCGACCATCTCGTCGGACAGCGTCGCAGCGATCGTTAACGCCGCTGTGGCCAACCTCAAGGAACCACTTCGCCAAGTACGTTTAGGACCCGCGCAGAAATAAGCTGTACAAATTGGTGGCACGCCCTGAGGAACGAAGGGCGTGGCAAGGTGCCCCAAACACGCCCTTCGCTGCGCTCAGGGACGTGCCACTCTTGGTGGAATTCTTAGCAACAGAACCGCAACCGAACTATGGCACAACACGACCC
>JAUWHT010000403.1 GCA_030605745.1 Pirellulales bacterium
CGCGGGTGGTCTGTGCCGGGGGTGGGCGAGCGTCGTGCGTCTTAATCCCGAGGGCGGGGCGCGCAACCCGTACCGCGGCGGGGGTTGCCCGGCGGGTTGCTGGTTGCCCACTCCCCACCTGTGTCACCGCGCCGGGCAAGCCCGGCCGCTATACGGGTTGCGCGCAGCGACGTCGAGATTCAGTCGCTCGACGCTCGCCAACCACTGGAACTGACCACCTTCGCCGGCGAGGAGATCAGGCGGTAGTGCGTGGCCTGAAGGAGTTGCCGCGACGCGGTGCGGTTGTCAGGGTCGATCAGCTTCGGCACGGGCGTCGAATTGAGGTTGGTGCTGGGGATCGGCTTCAGTCCGCCACCTTCCGCAGGCTGGGAGTTTTCCTGGTACGTCTTTGGCACCGTGCTGCCGCTGGGCGCCGTCGTCGAACCCGACGGACCCGAATACGGCACGACCGGCGTGCTCACCGCACCGCAACCGGCCGGACCACATGCCGAAGGAATGGTCGTCGCCGGAGTGCAAATGCCGGCACACGGATCGCACGCCCCATACGAAACGCACGGAACGCACGGGTTCGAGTAAACCAGCCGGTACGTTGTATACGGCACCAGCCGTGCCCGATAAGTCCAAGTTGTCACCGGGCGGTAAGTGGTCACCGGGCAACCGGTCCAGAAATTACAGTAGGTCGCTGCCTGACAGGTCGTCACCGGCACCCGCTGGTACACCGTCCGATAACAGGTCTGCGGCATATAGCAGCAAGTCTGCGCCGCGCAGGGGTTGCAGACTGCCGGGGCAGCAACCGGTGCCGCGTACGGGGCCATGTAAGTTGTTCGGGCCGTTCCGCACCAGCCGAACAAGCCGTCGAGGAACCCGCAGGCCTCGCTCTTCGCAGGCGTCGCCAGCAACATTGCCACAACACCACACACCACCAGACCACGTACTTTTCGATTAACCATGATCAGACTCCAGATTTTGGGGAAAGGGTCGACTACTTAACCAAACCAGTTTTTAGCCGCCGTGTCAAGCAGCCATAGCTGCCGATCGGACATTTGGTTGCACTTTCTTGTCCTGAGAGTTATGCACTTCAGGCAAACCGTTCAGTTCATAACGATTATGACGCCGCGTACCGGCGAGGAAACCGGCACCCGTACCTTCTAAAAGCCTAGTTCACAGTTTGCCGCCGTGCCGGACAGAAAGCCGCGACCGGTGGTCGCGCCCCGGAACACAGTCACGCGGTCTTCTCGAATCGCCGGTCGCGACTTTATATTGGCGCGACCACCGGTCGCGGCTTTATGCCAGCCGTCGTTGCTCGTACAGGTCGTACAGGTCGAACAGCATCTCGCGCAGATCGCTGCGGTGGCGGGAAAACCGCTCGGCAACGTCTTCTCGGGTGATGTACGATGGGTAATCGCGCTGAAGCTGCTGGACGATCTGCCGGGCCAACGGGAGGTTTGCCGTGGTGCGGTACAACTCCGGCAGGCCGACCGGAACGTGGGCTGTAACCACCAGTCCCACTCTGCGGCGGCGGCAGAAACGTCTCAGCCGGAACCGGACCCAACGGCCAAGCTGTTCGTAACCGTCGATGATCACAACGGTCGAAGTGTCCAACCTCGCCGTGCGGCGCAAGTCCAGCGGCAGTCGGCGCTGGCCGTCGTGCAACTCGACCGGCAGCACCCGGCGCCCGGCCCGCTCGATGGCCGGCGCCAGCGCCGCCAGCAGGGCCGACTTACCAGAGCCATGTGGTCCGATAACTTGTCCACGCCAGGCATTTCGTCGCAGCCGATCGACCAGTGCCCAGGCAGTCTCGCCGGGTGCGAAGAGAAACGGAAGGGCCCCTGGCCGAACCCGGCGGCTAGAGAACGGGTTTTCCGGGGTTGCCGGTTCGTCACGTTCGTTCACGGTGCGGAGACCTTTACTGCCGGGACGTTACTCAACTGAAACACCTTTTGCCCCACCACTTCTTTGCCGCGGTCCAGAAAAGCACGCACACGCACGCACCAGCGGAGTCTCATAATCAGGCCGTCGTAACTCAACGGGCTGCGGGGCAGAATCGTGCTGAACCGCCCGGGCCGAGTCGGGTCGATCCAGTCGCCCTGCTCAGTATCCAGCCGCCAGAACTCGTGTACCGCCAGGTCCTCGTCCCCCTTGCCCTCGGTGTACCACAATACTGAGACCTCCACTGCCTTGACGGCCCCGATGTGGACTGACGCGAGCCGGTACTCACCCGAGAGGGTTTCACCAGGTTGGTACACCCGGCCGCTGCCGTCGAAGCGGATGGTCACTACCGGATCGGTCATGCACCGGGCCTCCTGCTAAGAAGGGTTGTGGAGTCGTTGACATTTCCAATAGTCGTTTAGCCGCCGGGCTTGCCCGGCGCGTTTGCATTCGAGCGTATTGATACCAGCCAACGCGCCGGGCTTGCCCGGCGGCTAAACGGTAGATCAGTTGAACATAGCGTTGTAATACTAATGGCCTAACAGCCTATTGGCCGGTTGGATGATCACCGGGAAGGACCGCTTGTAGTCGGGCCAGCCGGCGACGTCCCCTTTTACGACCACTTTCCAGTTGATCTCGTTGTGGTCTGCCTTGAACGAGTGCATCGCGCCGGCCGGTATGCCCAGTTCGCATTCGGCCTCGAAGGGCAGCCCGCGATGGACCTCGAACGCCTCGCGGCGCAAGATCTCCTGCCGGTAGACGTCTCTGGTTTCGGTCCGGGTGTTGGTCCCCTGCCGATAAGTGGCCTCTTCCTCGCAGACCAACAGCACCTGGATCGAGTTCATCATCAACTGGCCGGACTGGGTCACAAATAGCCGACAGCGATCGCGCGGGTACAGCGGGTGGTCAGAAATCTCAACCAGCGTCGGCCCGATGCCGGTGGTAACCAGCAATTGCCGGATGAAAAACGCGATCAACCCGATCCCCACCAGCACGAACGGAATGATGAACAGCGTCAGGAACCAATCGGGATTCCCCTTCAGGTACCCGCCGACGGCAAACACCACGAACACCGACACGATGCCGTTCCACAGCAAGCAAGCCATCAGCACACCGAACAGGATCCAGGCGGGTGAGCTGGCAATCGGCAAGCGGAACTTCAGCCTGGTGCCTGGACTGTTGGTGATGTCGGCGCAGTCGGGGATATTGGGGAACTTCCGCTGCGGTTCGTTGTTCGTATTGAACAGGTCGCGCCGGGTCATCGCCGCGCAACGCTCCGCCGACTTGCCCCAGTGCAGCACCGAGTAGACAAAACCGCCCCCACTAATCACGATAAACGAAACCGGTACGATGAACACCAGCCAAATCCACCAGGTGTACCCTCGCACCAGCACCGCCACACTCGGATCGGCCGGGTCGTACCAGCAGCGGTACTCCTTAGGGTTCTTCTCGTCGACGGTGAATTGGCTGAGGATTGCCTGTTTGTCGCTTCGTCCACTGGAGTACGACATGGAAATGTCGTAGGTCCACCTGACGTAGGTTTGGCCATCGATCTGGTATCGGATTTTGATTTCAGGGCGGTAACGCGTGCCTTCGTCGCTATGGCTCTCGCCGATGCGCTTGTCCAGAACCACGCACGTGTGCTCGACGAACTCGTGGTTGACCCGCCACTCGGGGACCACCAGGGTGGTGAACAGGACGGCCAAGACACCGCAGCCGATCAACAAGAAGATCGCGAAGAACAGGGCCTCACCGGCGCTGCCGAGCTTGCTGGACCCGGTGCTCCGGTTGCCTCGTTTCTTTTCGTAGTATCGAAAACTACGAGCCATATTCCTCAGCGCGGCTGTGGGGCGAACTGCTGCCGGTCGGTCATCGACTCGCGCTTCGACTTGCGGTAGAAGCCGACCCCTTCCAGCGCCCTGTACACCTCTTCCAATGTCTTCTCGCCGAAATTCGGGATGCTCAGCAAATCATCGCGAGTGCAATGCAACAAGTCGTTGACGGTGAAAATTCCCCGGTCCTCCAGACAATTTGTCGTGCGGACCGACAAGCCGATCTCGGCCGTGCTCATTTCCAGCTTCTCGGCCATGTCTTTGGCTTGCGTGTCTCTGCTTCGCAATGGGATTTTGGTTCCCATGGGGTCCCTCCCAAACGGTTCCTGTTGTATGGTAACGTGTCGACAAGGCGACGAACCCAACTTATCATCAAGAGGAAAGTATAGCGATTTACGCGATCTTGAATAGGTCAGAATGGGGTCAGAGCGCACTTAGTCATTAGCTTGGATGAGGAGCCCGCAGGCGCTAATGACTAAGTGCGCTCTGACCCCCCGATAGGGAGTCCGTAGGCACTAATGACGCTAATGACTAAGTGCGCTCTGACCCCATTCCTGCTGGAAGGCCTGACCGACGCCCAGCGCAAGGCGGTCGTGCACCTGGAAGGGCCGCTGCTGATCCTGGCCGGCCCGGGAAGCGGCAAGACCCGGGTCGTTACCCACCGCGTCGCCTGGCTGTTGAACCAAGGCGTGCCCGGCCACCAGATCCTGGCCCTGACCTTCACCAACAAGGCGGCCGACGAGATGCGCGGCCGCGTTGAACGGTTGGTCCCCGATCACTCGGTCTGGCTGAGTACCTTTCACCGCTTTTGCGCCAGGTTACTGCGGAAATATGCACCGTTTGTGGGGCTTCGGGAAAACTACACAATCTATGACGTCGCCGATAGCAACCGAGCACTTGGACGCGCCCTGGCCAAACTCGACATCGACACTACCCCCTTCACCCCCGACGCCGTTGCCAAGGCCATCGGTTGGGCCAAGAACAACCTGATCTTGCCCGGCCAGTACGAACCTCGTCCGGGGCACGCCCTGGGAAGCGTGGTGAAGCGGGTTTACCCGGCTTACCAGGCCCAACTGGCAGACTCGAACGCCGCCGATTTCGACGACCTGCTGCTGCACGTAGCCATCCTGTTGCGCGAGAACCCCGAGGTCCGCCGAAGCCTCGACGAGCGATATCGATTCATCCTCATCGACGAGTACCAGGATACGAACCTGGCCCAGTACGCGATCGCTCGGGCGCTGTCGATCGACCATCCCAACCTGGCGGTAACCGGCGACCCGGACCAATCGATCTACGGCTGGCGGGGTGCGAACCTGAACAACATCCTGGAGTTCGAGAAGGATTTCCCCAATGTCCGCGTCGTGCGGCTGGAGCGGAACTACCGAAGCACACAGCGGATCTTGCAGGTCGCCGCCAAGCTGATTTCCCATAATGTGCAGCGGAAGGAAAAGAACCTCTACACCGAGAACGGCCGAGGAGCGCCGGTCCGGTTGGTCACGTATCCGACCCAGAAGGACGAGGTGGAGGGCATCGCTTCGCAGATAGCCGGCGAGATTCGTTCCGGCCGCCGCCGGCCGCGCGATTTCGCCGTCTTCTACCGGGTGAATGCGCTCTCTCGTGGTTTGGAGTTCGCCCTGCGCGAACTGGGCGTGCCCTACCAGATGGTCCACGGCCTAGAGTTCTTCCAGCGCAAGGAAATCAAGGACGTGCTGGCCTACTTGCAGCTTCTTAACAATCCGCACGACGAGGTGGCGCTTTTGCGGTCGATCAACACGCCGGCCCGCGGCATCGGAAAGACTACGCTCGGGCGGCTCTCGGACCATGCGGCCCGCCGCGGCCTGACCATGCTGGAAGCCGCCCGGGAGGCACAACAAATCGAGTCGCTTAGCAAGCGCAGCGCCTCGCTGCTGGGCAAGTTCGTCGGGCTGTTCGACCGGCTCTCGGCGATTTCCGGCGGGCCGGTCGAGGAAATCCTCGGCCATGTGCTTGCCGGGACCAGCTACCGGGAGCAGTTGAGCAGTTCCAACAACGAAGAAGATCAAGAGCGCCTGGCCAACATCGAGGAATTGCTGACCGTCGCCCGAGAGTTCGACGAACGCTACAACGGCGATGGATACCTGGAGGCGTTCCTCGAAGAGTCGAGCTTGGTAAACGACACCGACGACTGGGAAGTTGAGGTCGATCGGGTGACGCTGATGACGCTGCACGCCTCGAAGGGCCTGGAGTTTCCGGTCGTGTACCTGATGGCGGTAGAAGAGGGGTTATTACCCCATGAGCGGAGCCTCCGGCAGGAGAATCAGCTTGAGGAGGAGCGGCGGCTGATGTTCGTAGGCATCACCAGGGCGCAGCAGGAACTCCAATTCAGCATGGCCGAGTACCGTGACTTCCGCGGCCAGCGCAAACTGACCGTCCCCAGCCGTTTCCTGATGGAGTTGCCGCGGGAGGAAATGGACCTTCAGGCCCCGGAAGCAGCCGAATACCTAGCGGCCGAACCGGCCCTCTCGCGGACCAGGCCCGAACCGCAGACACGTGCTGCGCCCGCGGCGGAACTTACCACCGCGGCCGAGTTGGCCGCCGGCGGGACACCCTCGCCGCCCGTTTCGCCCGACGTGTTCCGCCAAGGTATGTTAGTGCTTCATCCGAGCTGCGGTCTGGGCCGGGTGGTGGCGCTAAGCGGCGCCGGCGCCAGCCGCAAGGCCACCGTCGACTTCGGCTCGCACGGCGGCCAGAAAAAGTACGTGCTGAGCAAAAGCCCACTGCGCCCAGTAAAGGGGTAGACAACATGCGTGATGCGCTCGGGCCAATCTACAATCTAGCGAGGCGTAGCCTCAGACCAACGGGAGGGTTCAGGGTTCAGGATTTCTGGGAAAACGTGGAACTCCAAGTCCTGAACCCTGAACCCCAACAAAACTTGACTCATTTGCAACAACTTTTGAAAGCTAAGTAACCTAACAGCCTAACAGTCTAACACCCTAACAGCCTTAGGAAGGAAGAAGACTACCCGGCCAGGACTTGAACCTGGAACGAGGGGTCCAAAACCCCTTGTGTTACCGATTACACCACCGGGTAACAGGCGAAACCTCCTGTATCTTATTTCTTCGTGCCCACCACGGCAATAGGGGAGGGGATCGGCAGAGGCCTGGCGTTTGTGCCCAACAGAAAAGAGCCCCTTCCGCCAGGGGGCGAAAGGGGCTCGATAGACTTGGCTGGCCCAAGGGCGACGTAGTTACGCAGCCGATGGGAGCTTACTAGTAGTATTCCGCGTTGTTGGGGTAGATACCGCCGTTGCTCTCGTCGTACTGCCACCCTGCCCCGCCGGCAATCGCTGCGGTCGGTATCGCACCCGCCGTGGCGACCGCGACCAGCGTGTTGTTGTCGCTGAACGGGTTCGACGGGATCTCGCCGTTGATGTACGGGCCGTACGGCGTGTCACCGGTGGTGGTGCCGTCGACGTTGGTGGCTTTGGTCATCTGGGTCACAAAGTTGGCCAACGTTGGGTAGCTGCCCAGGTGGTGTACCTTGTACATCTCGATCTGAGACCGCATGGTGTGCAAGTTGAACTTCAGCGAACTCTCCTTCGCGTCCTTGGTCGATGAGGAGAACTGCGGAATGATGGTGGCGGCCAGCACCGCCATGATGATCACGACGATCAACACCTCGATCAGAGTAAAAGCGTTGCGGCAGTTCTTACTCTTCTTACTCATGATAACCTTTCCTTTCGCGTCGAACGGAATTCTTGTTTCGGAGGCCCCATTATTGATTACTTAGGTCGTAATCTGCGGGGCGTCAAGAAAAAGTCGCCCAGCGGCTGTGAATTCCCTGTCAAGACACACACAACCGTCATACGTGGTACAGACGGATCATAACACTGGCGCCACCGTTGCATCCGGTGCGATAGCCCTTGACGTCAGGGATGCCTGGATTTGGACGAGGAGGCAATAAATCTCTATTTACTGCATGCCTCTCAAAATACCCGCCTGCCCTAGATAAAGCTGTCTCTCCATTTTGACGATAAGTAGTTATGCTGGGCGGCCGCATTGTGTGTATGCGTCGTCTGCGGAAGCAGAGATGTCTCGGCAGATAGCACATGTGTGGCAATATAGTTAATGCACGGAGGGTACGTTAGTCGAAGGGACTCTAGGCGGGCTTTGCCATTTATAGACCAGGCCCTATCCGTTTCAAGTGCTGCTTGAAGGAGGTATGAGATGAGAAAGTTGCTGGGTGTGCCGCTGCTGGCAGCGGTACTGTTGGCGATTGCGGCAAGCACGGCCAACGCCTGCTACTGCGGTGCGGCGCGACTGCGCTGCCGGCGGGTATGCGCGGCCGACTACGCCGAATGCAAGATGCAATGCCACACGGTCATGAAGACCTGCAAAGAAGTCGTTTATGAGAAACGGCAGTATACCTGCTACAAGACGTGCTACCAGCGCGTCTGCGAGCAGAAGACGATCAATTGCGTCAAGTACGTGCCCGAGACCCGGTACCGTGAGTGCACCTACACGGTGTGCAAGCCAGTCTGGGAAACACGGATGCGCACTTGCAACTACACGGTCTGCAAACCCGTCTGGGAAACCAGGACCAAGAACATTTGCTATACCGTGTGCAAGCCGGTCTGGGAAACCAGAACCAGGAACATCTGCTACACCGTGTGCAAGCCGGTCTGGGAAACCAGAACCAAGAACATCTGCTACACCGTCTTGAAGCCGGTCTGGGAAACCAGAACCAGGAACATCTGCTACACCGTGTGCAAGCCGGTCTGGGAAACCAGAACCAGGAACATCTGCTACACGGTGTGCAAGCCCGTCTGGGAAACCAGAACCAAGGACATCTGCTACACCGTCATGAAGCCGGTCTACGAGACGCGAGAGCGGGTGTGCCGGTACACGGTGTGCAAGCCGGTTTGGGAGACCAAGACACGGGACATCTGCTACACGGTGTGCAAGCCGGTCTACGAGACTCGCTGTCGCGAGTGCTGTTACACCGTGTGCAAGCCGGTGCATTACACCAAGACCATCAAGGTGTGCTGCGGGCATTGGGAAACCCGGGACGTCGAGTGTTGTGCCCCGGCCGCGTGCGATCCGGCCTGCTGCAAGCCGGCCTGTTGTGCCCCGGTCGCACAGTGCAGGGTCTGGGTCCCCGAGATCAGGGAGAAGCAGATCCAGTGCGTCAAGTACGTGCGTGAGACCCGCGTGAAGAAGGTGCCCTATACCGTCTGTCGGATGGTGCCCGAGCAGCGGGTGAAGACCTGCACGTACAAGGTCTGCCATATTGTAAAGGAGTGCCGCGAGAAGCGGATCCCCTACACCGTCTGCCGGATGGTGCCCGAGCAGCGGGTGAAGACCTGCACGTATAAGGTCTGCCGGATGGTTCGCGAGAACCGTGTGAAGACCTGCACGTACAAGGTCTGCCGGATGGTTCGCGAGAACCGGGTGAAGACCTGCACGTACAAGGTTTGCCGGATGGTACCCGAGCAGCGGGTAAAGACCTGCACGTACAAGGTCTGCCGGATGGTTCGCGAGAACCGGGTAAAGACCTGCACGTACAAGGTCTGCCGGATGGTTCGCGAGAACCGGGTGAAGACCCGCACGTATAAGGTCTGTCACCTGGTCAAGGAGTGCCGCACCAAGCAGATTCCGTACAAGGTCTGCAAGATGGTGGCAGAAACCCGGACCAAGATGGTGCCGTACACCGTGTGCAAACCGGTGCATTACACCAAGACGATCAACTGTGTGAGGCTGGTGCCTAAGAAGGTTGCCTACACGGTCACGCGTTGCGTCCCCAGGGTGGTGTGCAAGCAGGTTCCGGTGAAGGTTTGTTGCCCGGTTCCTTGCTGTCAGCCGCCCACATGCTGCGAGCCGAGTTGCTGCGGTAACTGAGCGGGCAGGAAGCCTGGTCTATCCAACAGCGGCGACCCGATCTTTCCGAGGTCGGGTCGCCGTTTTTTCTTTGGCTTATGGAACGTGTAGCGGCGGGGCTTGCCCCGCGTGTTTGTGTAGCAGCGGGGCTTGCCCCGCGCTTTTTGGGGGGGGCACGCCAGCAAAGCGCGGGGCAAGCCCCGCCGCTACACGGGGATTTCGTTGTTCGGGCTTGTGTTGTACGATTGGTGGCATGATTCGGGCTTATCATGCGATTATGACTGCTTACGGCTTTTGGTTGCCCAACGATCCTCGCGGGTCCTGGTCAGACTGGATTCGCCAATGGGAATTGTTGCATCATGGCAAAGCCACCAAAGTAACCACTCACCGTTCGGTGGCAGGTCGGCCGCACGACTATCGCAAACGACAAGAAGCCAAGAAATCGCTGCAGTATCCCCCGGTTTCGTTTGCCGGCAAGCAAGCATTGGCTGTAGGCATCGGATTCGAGCGCGCCATTGCAGAGTCGGGGTACGTCGTGTACGCATGTTCGATTTTGCCAGAGCATGCTCATCTGGTCGTCGCTCGACACGAACATCGGAGCGAGCAAATAGTCGGCCACCTCAAGGGCAGGGCAACGCAACAACTCGCCGCAGAGGGTATTCATCCATTGGCCGGCTACTGTCAGCGTGATGGCACCGTTCCCTCGCCGTGGGCTCGGAAAAGCTGGCCGGTCTTCTTGCATACCGACGACGATATTCGCCGTGCGATCTGGTACGTCGAGCAGAACCCGATCAGAGAAGGAAAACCGAGACAACGGTGGTCGTTTGTGGTGCCGTTTGAGGATGTGTAGCGGCGGGGGTTGCCCCGCGATTTGCTGCTGTAACCCCCCCCCCAAAAAGCGCGGGGCCACCCCCCCCGCGACCCGACC
>JAUWHT010000316.1 GCA_030605745.1 Pirellulales bacterium
GTTTCGGCAAAGGCGAATTGCCGATGGTCAGTCGCCGCAAGTTGGTATTGGGCAGTAATTTGCGACCGTCCACAGCGGTCTATGGGAATTGTTGGGCCGGTGAAGCATACGTCCATAAACACCAACAATTCATAAAACCCCGGGAAAACGACACTTGTGGGTGACTGTACATGCCGTGGAAACCGGCATATACTGGCAGCAGTGTTTCCATCATCCCACACGTTCACCCTTTTGGAGGTCCTGAAATGCGTATTCTGATGATTGCGAGTTGGCTGGTTTTGGTTTGCTTTTCCGCGGCAAATTGTCTGTTTGCGGAGGACCCATCGCCGCAGCCGGCGATCAAGACGGTCCGCGACTTCGGCGCGGTGGGCGACGGCGCGGCCGACGACACCGCGGCGATCCAGTGGGCGGTCGACGCACAAATCGGCGAGGTGCGTTTTCCACGCGGCATCTACCGAATCAGCCGACCCATAGTGATCGAACTGGATAAGCTCGGCCCAACGTCGCTGCTGGGCGGCGGCACCGCTCGGATCATAATGGCCGGGCCGGGACCGGCACTGAAACTGATCGGCACGCACGGCGGCACTGCCGACCCGGGCTCAGTCAAGCCCAACGTCTGGCAGCGCCAGCGGATGCCGATCATCGACGGCCTGGAGATTATCGGCGCCCACCAAGACGCGGTCGGCATCGAGGCCGTCGGTACGATGCAGCTTATCATCACACGGGTCAACATCCGCGAGGCGCTGCACGGCATCCACCTGACCAAGCGAAACCGCAACGTGATTATCTCCAACAGCCATCTCTATAAGAACCGCGGCGTGGGACTGTACCTCGACGACGTCAACCTGCACCAGATCAACGTCACCGGCTGCCACATCAGCTACAACACCGGCGGGGGTATCGTCGTGCGAGCGGGCGGCGTCCGCAACTTGCAGGTGAGCGGCTGCGACCTCGAGGCCAACATAGTTAACGTACTGATCGACAGCGACGGCTCGCCGGGCGGAACTGCAGAGGTCGCCATCACCGGCTGCACACTCCAACACTCTGGCGGCCCGAATTCGGCCAATGTCCGCTTCATCGGCGCGGGCGGGGACGGCCAACGCGCTTGGGGCCACCTAACCATCGCCAACAACGTCGTAAGCGACGTGGAAACCAACATCGACATCCAAAAGGCCCGTGATGTCAGCATCGTAGGCAACACCGTTTGGACAGGTTACAAGTACAACCTGCGCGTCTGCGACAGCTCCAACGTAGTGGTCGGCCCCAACGTCATGGGCCGCAACCCCCGGTACAGGGACGAGAAAACCGCAAACGACGGCGTGCTCTTTCGCAACTGCGCAGACTGCACGCTTTCGGGCCTGCACATCAACGGCGTGCGTCGGGCACCGGCCGGGCTGGTCCTGGAAGACTGCCGGCGGATGAACGTCACCGGTTGCACGATCCTCGATTGCGACACTGTCGGCGTGCTGCTGAAGAACGTTTCCGACAGCCGGCTCTCCGACTGCCTGATCCGCAACGACCGTGAAGATGCCGCCGCATGGGTGCCGCTGCGCGTCTCCGGCGGCCGCGACAATATGATCGACACTCAGTTGCTCAGCGACATCCCCCAACTAACGCCGGGACGCCGGTGACCGTAGTGACCGTAGTAGTGACGTCGGTGCCACGGACGTGGGTGCCACATGGGCGGTCCGCAGCGGTACTCGTGGATGACCACTGGGGCCGGTTCGTGAACTACCACTGAACGGGCCGGACGCGCCGGCGGAGGCTCCTGCATCACGCTGATGACCCGAGTGCCAACGCCCTGCTGCTTCAGAAGAATCAGGTCGGACGATTGCAGCGGGGCAGCCATGCCGTGTGCACGGACGTGATTGACAATCAACTCCTCGTCAACTCCGGCCTTGCTCATGGCAATCACGTCGTCGAGGCTGACGGCGCCGGCGGCGATCTGGCGTCCGAGTTGCTGCTCGATCAGTGCCCGGTTGCCGGCCTCGATATTGTCGAGTTCCTGGCCGACTGCCGCGCCGGTCAACGCGCCGAGACCCGCGCCGATTGCAGTGCCGGCGCCG
>JAUWHT010000418.1 GCA_030605745.1 Pirellulales bacterium
TCTCCCGGTCGTAGCATTGCCGGTAATCGGGGTGCGACGACCGGTTGGTATGCGGCAGCTTGGCGCGTGGGATTGCCGAACGGTCGCACACTTTGGCGAACTCGGCAGCGAAGCTTTCAAACCGGCCGACGAAATCGACTAGTATCTCGCCGTTGTCGTCGCAGATCCAACGATGCTGCGGCCAGAAGTGGAACTCTCGGCGGTGGGTCCACGTGGGCAGCGCCAGGCAAAATGCCCTAAAGTCTGTCCCGGCGCGCCGGGACCGGACAGCTTGGGCAATTTGCTCATCAGCCTGGTACCAACGGTCCGCCGGCGTCATGGTGGCCAGGTAGTGGTAGAGCGAGACGAGCCGGTCCCACGGATTGCGGACAAAGGCAAACTTAAAGTAGTTCTCCCACTGGGCCGGACCAAGGCTCTGCCCCAGTTCCGCAGCGCGTGGAAAATGGCCTGTCCAGGCATCCCACATCGGCAGCGCCTCGATGCTCGACCCGCCGGTCTTCGGCACGTGGAAAAAGATGCACTTGTGCTTGTGGGAGATGTTCATGACTTGGGGCTCGGGGCTCGGGGTTGGAGGGCTGCAATCAAGTTTCCGAACCCCGAGTCCCGAGTCCCTTTTTTTCAGCCTAACCTCGTAGTGGCGATGCCCGGCAGGTTAATCGGTGAGGATGCCTCGGCGCGGACCCACGTTACCCCTTTGGATTGCAGCCATGCCCGCCAGTGCGGGGCGGCTGCGGACACGGTTTCCGTTTCCCACCGCATGTGGTTCCGGACCCCCGGCGCGCCGGGGTCGCCGGTTGCGCCGTAGAAGTGATGCCCCCCACCACAGGTCAGGTCATAGCCGACAGTGACCAGCCGCGAAATGCCCAGATGGACAGCCAGGTAGAATCCCACCGTGGGAACAATTCCCCCGGCAGACATTCGCTCGACGCGCTTGTCGAGCGTCCACGGCTCGAAATCGAGGGTCCTGGACAAAAGCCGCGAGAAGAACTCTTCCCCGGCGTCCCGGCGCGCCGGGACCATCGGAAGAACAAGGTCGTAGTTTCGTGCCGACCCTGCGAAGACGGCAATCGGTCGTGGTGGCGCGTAGCTGTACGGCTTCAGATGGACCTCGTTCAGCAGGTGAAAGTCGACGATACCGGGGAGCTTGTCGTAGGCCTGTTTGACCGCGATCACCAGCTCGTCTCCGAGCCGCTCCTGCAAAAGCGTGTCGTCGTAATCCCCAAGCGACGGGCCGCAACTGACCAGATAGGCCGTCTGGCCGCGGTACGCCTGCGACAGCGTGTTCAGCTTGGCCCGGACCCCGAAAGTCCTGGCCAACTGCCTGCGGATTTGTTGTGTCTGGCTATTCACGGCACAACTCCCTATTCCTACTTTCCTCAAACTGTAAACGCTAACATTTGGGAAAACGTGATATGCTTGGAAAATAGGGGCTCGGGACTCGGGACTCGGGACTGGAGGGTTGCATTCAATAGCCCCGAACCCTGAGCCCCGAGCCCCGAATCCCTAGTCCCTACGGTGTTTTCCGATCAAAACGTCCCAATCCGTTTGCAGTTTGAGTAGATTGCACGGGCCTGGTTGAACTGGTCCGGGGTGTCGATATCCAGGGACGGGCCCGTGTACTGGTACAGGTACGGTGTCTCGCCGATGAAGTAGCTGCAGCGCTCCGTAGCACGGCGGGTAATGATCTGCAACGAGCCCGGATAGGTGAACCATTGGGGCAACTGCCCGGAGTGCTTATGCCAGCGGCCCAGGCCGTGGTTGATTGGCCGTCCGGTCGCGTCAATCAGATGCTCGCGAAAGGGCACCACCAGCAGCAGCGAATCGTGCCGGCACTTCACGCGATCCCACGTTTCCAGGCACGCCGCAAACTGGTCAAACAGCGGGTCGGTTACGTAGGTCCACAGCAGGTCGTCACGGCCGGGGATCTGTGCGGTAATCGACGTGATAACGTCGGAGAACGGCGTATCGTTGTAGGTCAGGTATTCGTCCCGCAGAAGGAAATTGAAGCCGTACTTGGCAGCATGTTTCTCCACGACCGGGTTTTCCGAGGAAACATAGACGCCCCCGGCCGGCAGAACCCGCAGCAGCCCGTCGGCGCGGATGTCAAATAACGATTTGTCCTTGTAGAACGGGCGCAGGTTCTTGTTCGGCACCCTGGTAGAGTTGGTTTTCAGCGGGATGATTGCTTTGGTCACTCTATATTTCCAAACGAACGTGTAATAAGGAAAAAAGGGTAGTGCCTCACGATGTTGGCAAGGATTTCTTGGGTTTATAGCGGTCTAATGCTGATGTTAGAACATTTTCTCGTTGTTCGACCCAGTCCTCTCGCTGCAGGTCGCTAACATGAACCGGATA
>JAUWHT010000193.1 GCA_030605745.1 Pirellulales bacterium
GATTATTCATCGTGTGGCACGCCCAGAACGTAGTGATGGGCGTGTTCTGCGTATACCACGCCCTTCGCTGCGCTCAGGGACGTGCCACCCTGGCTCGCCCCGTTTTCAGCAGTTTGCACCTAAAACCGGAAGAGCCGAAAATAATATACCGGGTCAACGACCTACGCATTAAGGCAAACCACCATGAGTTTCACTGCCGGAATCATCCTGTGCGGCGGCGAGAGCCGGCGGATGGGGCACTCGAAGGTGATGCTGCCATTCGGCGGCGAGTTGATGTTGGCCCGGGTGGTCCGACTGGTGGGCGAAGCGGTTGATACGGTCGTTGTGGCGGCCGCCGCAGGGCAGGAACTGCCGGAACTGCCGCCGTCGGTGCTGGTGGCTTATGACCGGCAGGCGGACCGCGGGCCGTTGGAAGGACTGGCCGCCGGGCTGCGGGCGATCGCCAATCGGGCCGAGCCGGTGTTCGTGACCGGTTGCGACGTGCCGCTGCTGAAGCCTGCCTTCGTTCGTCGCATGATCGAACTCGTCGAAGGCCATGACATTGCCGTGCCGCACGTCGACGGGTTCGACGAGCCGCTTGTGGCTGTCTATCGCACCAGTGTCCTGCCGCAGGTCGAGTTGCTGCTGACGGCCAACCGGCTGCGGCCGGCGTATCTGTTCGACCAGGTCCGCACCAGGCGGGTGGCGGCCGAGGAACTTTTTGAGGTCGATCCCAGGCTCCAAAGCCTTTACAACGTCAATAGTCTGAAGGATTATGAAGTTGCATTGAAACGGGCGGGCTGCACGCCCAATGAGTGCCACGGCCTCGGGCTGTACAACGAGTGATGCTTGTTCTATAATAGGATTCAAGTCCAAGCGAACCGAGACCGAGGCATGGTTCAAACCGGAGAGACAAACCTGGAATCGCCGGATAAAACAAGCCGACGCCAATGGTTGTGCCTGACGGGGGCAGGAATCGGCCTGGCACTCGGCGCCGCCTCGTGCAACGCTAATGAAGACACAGAAGCAGAAAAAGTCCTCAAGCAAGGAGACAAAATTGACATCGGCGAGAAGGGGAAGGAAATCGTTGAAAAGGCGTACCAACTCGGCTACGAGTACGAAAAAAAGTACGGCGGCTGTGCACAGTGTGCGCTGGCCGCACTCCAGGATGCGATCCCGTTTGTCGCCGTCGATAAAGACGTGTTCCGAGCGGCCAGTTGCCTCGACGGAGGAGCAACTCCCACAGGAGTTCAGAATTGCGGCGCGTTCACCGGTTCCGGCATTGCGATCGGCTACCTCTGCGGACGGACAAGAGAAGCGGAGTTCAAAGGCAGCACGGAGGTTTCCCACGACGTGATCCGAAAGGTATATGAACACTTCAAGGAAGACTACGGCAGCGTGCTGTGCAAGGACGTGAAAGAGAAAATGAACGCCGACTGTCCGGAAGTCGTGGGAAAAGCGGCACGCTGGGCCGCCGAAGCCATACTCAGTGAGTTTACGAACTACGGGTCCTAACGCCATCTGAACCGCTGCAAGGAACCGTTTGAAAGCCGAGAGGTGATTCAAATGCAGCGTTTATCACTCAACTTGTTGTTGACCGCGGCGATTCTAACTCCCGCGGTGCTGTTCGCAGGGGAACGTCTTCCTGGCACCGATCCTCTCACGCTGCCCGACGACGTTCGATCGGCTGACCTTGTCCCGAAATACCGGCAGCAGGTACACGATTACTTCCAGCGGCGGATTGACCAGGCAAGGGATCTCCGCGATAAGCTGTGGAAGCCGGATTTCGCATCGGTCGAAGCGTATGAGAAGTCGGTCGCGGCTCATCGGGTGAATTGTCGAAAGATGCTCGGCCTGGTGGACGAGTGTGCCAAGATGGACCAAGCGAAAAGCGAACCTGTCGTGGAATCGGCAGATTGTCGCGTCGAGCGGATCACCATACCGATGTTTGCCGGGCTGTCGGCACGCGGGCTGTTGCTCTCTCCGAAGGCCGACCGCCGATGGCCGGTCGTGATCGTCTGTCCCGATGCGACCACATGGCCAGAGCAGTTTGTCGGCCTCGCCGGCGACGTCGGGCCGCCCGCGTGGCTGAGGGACTTGCTCGCCCGGGGTGCGGCAGTGTACATCCCACAGTCGATCGAACGGCTTACTGACCATCCGTATTGCAAAAAAATCAAGAACAAAGATCGGCGGATCATCCTTTACCGACTGGGATACGTCGTCGGCCGCACAATGCCGGGGATGGATGTGCAAGACGTCGTCGCGGCGGTCGATTACCTCTCCAAGCGTCCGGATGTCGATCCGACAAGGATCGGTCTGGTCGGAATTGGCCAGGGTGGGATGACTGCGCTTTTCACTGCGGCGGTCGATCGGCGAGTTGCGGCCGTGGCGGTGGTCAACTACTTCCAACGCCGCAATCGATGTTGGCAGGAGCCGGTTGACCGACGACTGCACGGCAGGCTATTGGAGTTCGGCGACGCGGAACTCGCTGGGCTGATCGCGCCGAGAACGCTGGTGATCCTCCATTCGTCAGGCCTACCGGCTGCAAAAGAGTCGGTGGCGAGCGAGGTCCGACGGGCCGAGAGGTTTTATCGCAGACTCAACGCGACTGACCGGCTGACGCTAGTCTCTGATATCATTGCCGAGGATGTTACCGCCAGATCGGCTTCGTCTATCGCCGACGCACTTGCATTGTCAAATGTACAAGGTGAGGTGAATTGGCCGGCCGTTCGCGTAGCACCGGATCAGGCACGCACGGTGCGGGATCGACACTTTGAAGAGCGACTGCAATACGTGCGCAAGCTGATTGCCGACAGCGAGGTGAAGCGGCAGCAGCGGTGGCAACTTGCACAGCGCCCGGCATCTGAGTTCGAGAAGATCAGGACGGCCATGCTAGACGAGTATCGCAAGTTGGTCGGCGAGGTAAAGACCGACGGCGTGCCGCTTCGGCCCAGGGCTCAACTCGTGCTAAGCACCGAGAAGTACAAGCAGTATCGTGTTGTGCTCGATGTTACCGACGGTGTTGAAGTGTTCGGTTATCTGCTCGTTCCGCACAATATCAAGGGCCGTGCTGCGGCGATAATTTGCCAGCATGGCCACGTCGGTACTCCGGAGATGGTCACAGGCTTGGGGATGAAGAAGGACACCGCCTATCACGAGTTCGGCCGGCACCATGCCGAGCGCGGCTACGTGGTGTTCGCGCCGGAGATGTCCTCGCATCGTCCTCCGGTGAAGTTGACAAACCAAATAGTGCATCAAGCCGATGCGGTTGGAATGATGCGGTTGGCAATGGTCGTGGCCAAGACGCAACGCATCATTGATTTCCTCGAAACGCTACCTTTTGTCGATCCCCAGCGTATTGGCTTTCAGGGCGTGTCGTACGGCGGATACTACGGACTGTGGGCCGTGCCGCTTGTTGACCGAGTAACTGCGGCCGTCCCTGTCGCCAACTTCAACGATTGGCGCAGCAAGATCACCACAGACACCAGAGGAACCAGCTACCTGATGCATCCGGACGAAGACTTCTACAATTGGGATATCCTGCATCGGTTTACGCACCCGGAGCTGATCGCCATGACGGCGCCGAGGGCCGTGTGTATAGAGTTCGGACATCGCGACGGCGTCACCTCACCTGAGTGGACGTTCTATGCCTGGAAGCAGGTGGTCGCATGGCGCGATCACATGGGGCTTCAGGACCGAATCATCCTCGACCACTTCGACGGCGGCCATGAGATTCATGGCATCGGATCGTTCGACTTTCTGGATCGGTTCCTAAGGCCCGAGCGGTCCGTCGGCCGGGACGGCAAGCCATACATTACGCACCTGCTCAACTCGCGCAACAAGTCGCAGTTGAGCGGAAATTTTTGGATGCCGGCTGGTGCAAAGCAGTTGTGCGGCATGGCAGTCAGGCTCAAGCGGGTCGGTCGGCCCGGACCGCTGGAGGTCCGCTTCGGCACGGCACCGGGCAAGGACGACCTGGGCACCGCCCGGATCGAGTCCGACTCCGTGCCCACGGAACTCCGGCAGTGGCAAACGTTGCAAATCGACCCGAAACCGGTAAGCGGCGGAGCGTTGGTGTATTACCAGGTCCGCTCGACCGACGGCCAGGCGCCGGAGGACCATTATGTCGTCTACGGCCCAAAGCCGCTCGGCGGGAAGGCAATGCCCGGACGTTTCGGCCTGTCGTACCGCGTGCTTACGGGGCGAAAAAGAGGATAAGTTTAGCGGAATGCAATGAATGTGTAATAAGGAAAAAAGGGTAGTGCCTCACGATGTTGGCAAGGATTTCTTGGGTTTATAGCGGTCTAATGCTGATGTTAGAACATTTTCTCGTTGTTCGACCCAGTCCTCTCGCTGCAGGTCGCTAACATGAACCGGATA